>ONRC01000045.1 GCA_900320085.1 uncultured Eubacteriales bacterium | reverse complement strand
GGGGAAAGTGAACTTTCCCCTGCGGATGATTCCCTGGCTTTCCCCGGATGCAAAGCATCCGGGTTGGCGGCTTCGCCGCCGGGCCAGAAGCACAACGGCACCAAGCCAGATTTCCGTGTTTCTCCCCGCTTCTGCGGGAACCAAGCTATTCTACCCAATCAAGCTGTTTCCGCTATTGCGGGTCCAGGGGGATCATCCCCCTGGTGCAGGTGCACGAGGGCCGCACAGGCCCTCGCTTCGTCGTTACCCTTCACAACATGACTGTTAAAAATACGAAATATGTTTTTTCCCTTCCTATGGCTTTCTCGGAAAGGGGTGTGGGGGATAGACCTCATCCGGCGCAGCGCGCCACCTTCCCCTGCGAGGGGAAGGCAGCTCTTTGGCCTCCAAAGAGTGGTTTCCCCCACAAATAACTCGCGTACTTATCCCCTCCGGCGGCGCTTTCTGCGGAAGAAGAGGAAATAGATCACCAGGCCCCAGATGATGACGCTGCGCCAGTTGATGCGGGTTTCCTCAGAATGCCATTCGTTCTGCCAGCTTTTCCAATACTGGTCGTTGTCGTTTTCCCGGGCATCGTAATCGTCCCGGGCGAACATGCCGTACCACCAGTCGTCGGTGGTCTGGGGCTGGGGTGTGGACTGGATGGCGGCCTGGCCGAAGAGGCCGGTCACGTCAAGGGTTTGATTCTTGGCTTTGGCCAGGGTCTGCCCCAGCTGCACGGCGGTGTCGGCCAGTGCTTCGTCATACTGCCGGGCCAGGAAAGCGGTGCGGAAGTGGTTCGCCAGCAGGCTGATCTGGGTATCGGCGGGCACGGCTTTTTCCGCCGCGCTGCCCAGGGCCAGGGCGTAGGTTTCCTCGCCGATGACCATCAGCAGCAGGGCGTCGTTCGTGCCCAGGCCCCACACATCGAACACCTTCTTGGCGTAGGTGGTGGCGTTCACGCCGCCCAGGAAGTGGCGGGTCAGCACGAACAGGCTGCCGCCCGCGGCGGTGTTCATCCGGGTGTTCAGGGTTTCCATATCAGTGATGGTTTTCTCTCCCAGCACCCCGGCCAGGTCGGCCACGGTTCCCTGGGGGCGGGGAGGATACTTGGTTTCCGCAAAGGCGGGCGCGGCCAGGCCGATGCACAGCATCAGCGCCAGAGTAAGCGCAAGGATACGATCGACACGCATTTTGTCCTCCCCTTTCTTACTGCGCGTTAAAGACTTCGGCGGGCTTAATGCCCATGAGCTTGGCCAGGAAGCCGCTGAAGGTGCGGTTGATGCGGCCGTTGAATTCCGCCGCAGCCTGGTTGTAGGTGGCCCCGACGGTCATCTGCTCGCTCTCGGAGAGCATCTGGGGCAGATAGTTGTCCACATACATTTTGTCCCGGCTGTCGTTTTTCACGGTGTCCAGCTCGGCCAGCGCTTTCAGCAGCGCCGCCGCGTCACGGCCCAGGGCGTCGTTGGCTTCGGCCTTGCGGCCCAGGTCGCTGTACGCGTTGTCCAGCTGGCCCAGGTCTATGGAAACCCGCTGGTAGGCTTCATCCGTTTCCGGCACGTGGCGCTTTGCCACCGCCAGGATGTTGTAGGCCGTTTCCACCCGGGTTTGCAGCATGCTTTCCAGGCCCGCGTAGGTGGCGTCCACATGGGCCTTTTCCTCCGACCACCCCTTGTATGCGCCGAACAGCACGCTGCCGATGATCAGCACGATCATGATCACAAATGCGGTGCCTGTCTTTAATTTCATTGTTGGCCTCCTAATACTCGGTCAGGTAGGAGGTAGGAAGTAGGAGGTAGGAGGTTTAGTATGTACTCAATCATGTATTGCCACGATTGACAAGCAGTCATGTAGAACTGCATGATAAAACCTCCTACTTCCTACCTCCTACTTCCTACTTTCCCTTCGTTACATCGTCAACAGCTTTTCCTTCAGGTTCTTTTCCATCGTCGCCAGGGTCTTTTCCGCTTCGGCGCGCTTCTGGCGGCCTTCCTGCTGGATGCGGGAGACCTCGTTGATGGTGTCGATCAAGGACTGGTTGGTAGCGATGAGGGTTTCCATATCGATGATGCCGCGCTCGGATTCCTTGGCCGTTTCGATGGTGCCCATTTTCAGGGTTTCGGCGTTCTTGCGCAGCAGATCGTTGGTCATGTTGGTCACCGCGCGCTGGGCCTGCATGGCCTGCTGGCTGTGGTGCAGGCCCAGGGCCAGCACCATCTGGTTTTTCCACAGGGGCAGGGTGTTCACCAGCGTGGACTGGATACGCTCCACCAGCAGGGAATTGTTGTTTTGCAGCAGGCGGATCTGCGGGGCCATCTGCATGGAAATCTGCCGGGTCAGCTTTAAGTCGTGCAGCTTCTTTTCAAACCGGTCGCACTGGGCCGCCAGGTCGTTGGCCTTCTGGGCATCCATGGCGTCGCCGCTCTTGGCCGCGATCTCCTGGAGCTTCACCAGGTCGTTTTCCCGCACTTCCTTCAACCGCTGCTCGCCCGCCACGATGTACATGGTCAGCTCGTGGAAGTAGGCCAGGTTCATGTCATACAGCTTATTGAACATGGCCACGTCCTTGAGCAATTGCACCTGATGCTCCTCCAGGTTGCCCGCGATGCCCTCGACGTTTTTGCTCACGTCCTCGTACTTGGCCTGGATGGTGGAAATCTGCTGCTTCGCGCCGAAGAACAGGCCCCTGAGGCCCTTGGGCTTTTCGCCTGCGGCGTTGAAGCCCTTGAGCTCCGTCACCAGCTTGGTCAGCATATCGCCCACTTCGCCGGTGTCCCCGGTCTTGACGTTGGAGAGCACCGTGTCCGCGAAGCCGGAAATCTTTTTCTGAGCGTCCGCGCCATACAGCATCACATGGTCGGGATTGGTCAGGTCGATGGTTTTCGAAAATTCTTCAACCTGTTTCTTCTCTTCCTCCGTCAGCGAGGATTCCAGACTGGCCACCGCTTCCTTCGCGTCCGGCGCCTGGGGGGCCTGGGCGTTCAGCTCGTCCAGCTTTTCCACCGCCTGCTCCACCTGCAATTTCGCTTCCGCATCGGAATGGAGGGTCAAAATCGGCGCGGCATGGGCCTGCGCTTCGGCCATGTTGTTTTCAGTCATCGGGGACGCTCCTTTCGCAATCAGATCATAAGTTTTTACTGGGGGAAACCTCTCTTTGGAGGCCAAAGAGAGGTTTCCCCCAGACCCCCTTCCGAGAAAGCCGAATAGGAGTTATTCCTTTAAGGTCTCCTATTCAATTCCTAAAGAGTTACTTTTTTATTTTGTCTGTCCCTTCACGCCGCCGTCGATCAGTCCGTCCTGCCGCAGCATGGTTTCCATCACGTCGATGTCGGTGGAGATGTCCAGCAGTTCATCCTGATACAGGGCGTCCAGCTGCTTGTCAAAGGCCTTGAGCACCGTGTCCATGGCCTCGCGGATCTGGGCGCGGGCTTCGTTGGCGTTCTCGCCCTTCACCTGCCGCTCGTCCATCTTGCGATACCCCGTCAGCATTTTCAGGGTGGTGGGCAGATAATAATCCATGAACCGGCGAATCTGGGGCGCTTTGGCGGGCTGCTCGGCCACGGTGTGGAAGATCTGGTTGGCCACCTTGTCCAGCTGGTTCATCTGGGCAGTCAGCTGGGCGTCGGGGATCAGGTCGTTTTCCTTCCGGATTTCGGCCAGCATTTCCTGGCCCTTCTCCACCAGGCTGTCCACAGCGTTATCGCCCGTCTTGGGAATAGGCTGCTGCACCGGGGCTTCCTTGGAGGTGTCCAGGCCCTGGGCCATAATGAACACCACCCGACCCACCAGCAGGGCGATGCCCGCCACGATCAGGTAGTGCTGCCAGCGGTACATGGGAAAAATCAGGGAATACAGCACCACCACGGCGCCCATGGCGATAAAGGAAATCACATAAGCCTTGGTGTCGTTCTTCTTGTTCTGCTGCATTGTTTCCTCCCCCTTCTGATTGATTGCGGGAAAAGTATAGCAAATCCGGGAAGAAACGCAACGGGTCTTTGCCGAATCATACATTTTCACCGCCGAAAGCGACATTCCGCCGCCTTTTCGTTCGCAAAACAGTATACCACAATGTTCCTGTCATTTCAATGTGAATATGATTAGGAAATGATGAAAATACATCTTCAATCCTTGCGAAAAATAGTGTATAATGGGGATGGATCATCGTGACTGTTTTAGAACCAATGAGAGGGGAATTCAATATATGAAGCTATTAACCATTGCCATCCCCAGCTACAATTCCCAGGACTACCTGAGCCACGCGGTGGAATCGCTGCTGCCGGGCGGCGACGAGGTGGAGATCCTGATCGTGAACGACGGCTCCAGGGACGGCACCGCGAAGATCGCCGATGAATATGAGCGCAAGTATCCGGGCATCGTCCGGGCCATCCACAAGGAAAACGGCGGCCACGGCGACGCGGTGATGACCGGCCTGGCCAACGCAACGGGCTTATATTTCAAGGTCGTGGACTCCGACGACTGGGTGGACGCGGAGGCCTATCCCAAGGTGCTGGAATGTCTGCGGGGCTTCGCCGAACCGGACAGGCAAATTGATATGCTGGTGAGCAATTACATCTACGATAAAGTCGGCGCGATCCACAAGCACACCATGAGCTACCATCACGCCCTGCCCCAGGGCCGGGTATTCGGCTGGGAGGAAACGCGGCATTTCCGCAAGGGACAATACATGCTGATGCACTCCGTCATTTACCGCACTCAGCTGCTCTGGGACTGCGGCATGACCCTGCCCAAGCACACCTTCTACGTGGACGAGCTGTACGTGTATATCCCCCTCAAGAACGTGGAAAAAATGTATTACCTGGACGTGGACTTCTACCACTACTTCATCGGCCGGGACGACCAGTCCGTGCAGGAGCAGGTGATGATCCGCCGCATCGACCAGGCCCTGCTGGTGAACCGGCTGCTGGTGAGCGAGATCGACCCGTTCTCGATTGAGGACGAGCACAAGCGCAAGTATATGCTCAACTATCTGGAAATTGTCACCACCGTTTCCTCCGTCCTGCTTACCAAGAGCGGCACGGAAGAAAACTTGCAAAAGAAAAAGGAGCTTTGGGAATTCATCGAAAAGGAAAACCCCAAGGTTTACGACACCCTCCGCCGCCGCCTCATGGGCACCCTGCTCCGTCTCCCCGGCAAGGGCGGACGCGCCTTCATCATCGGGGGATATAAGGTGGCGCAGAAGATTTTCGGGTTTAACTGATTCATTCCAAATAGGAGGTAATGCAGAAATGAGCGAAAGGCAACAAGCACAAATTCTTCTTGATAACATTCCCGAACAGAATCTTCATATTGTGATTGCGCTTATGCGTGAACTGACGGACTATGAGGACTATATTGAATGTGCGCTTGATGAAGCGGATTATCTTGCTGAGCATACTACTGAACGAATGACGCATCAATCTACGGAATGAGGAAGGAGTATGGCATAATGAGAAAGCATATCCTGCTAAGGAGGCTTATCGTTATCCTGTGCCTTTGGATCATATCCCAAGCCCATGCAGTCTCTTCATCTCCATTATTTGTTTGGAATGAACAATCCTTTGAAACAAAGCTGTATCTGTCGATGGAAGAATGTCAGCAGCAGGGACACACATATTATTTTCTTCTGAATGGATTCCAGCTGAATCCGGATCAGTTGACCATGAATCCGGAAATCAGTTCCATTTCTATTTCAGGCGAAACATACTACTTTCTTACCGCTCATATAACCGATCAGCTTCCTTTCGATCCAACGGACGATTGTTTCCTGAAAGGGCATCCATTTCATGATGCGCAGCGATATTCGGCAGAAGATGATGAAAGCGGCGCTGACGAACATCAAACGATTGACAAAAACACAATCCTTTGTTTATTAGGCAGAATAAACAAGGGGTTTCTGTTCCGCGATCAATATGGAATTGGGCTGACAACCGGAGAGATAGTTTCAGATTCCCATCCTCCCGCCATCATTAACATGGTTTCAGAAGAAAAGGCTGTTGAAATCGCAGCAGAAGCGCTGCAAAGAAAATACCCGGATTTCAATCAGAATGCCCTTCATTGTGTTGTCATCTTCAACGCAGATTTTAATGATCTTAGATCCAGTTATTACATCGTTACCTTCTGCCCCGGTGAAGATTCAAGGATCAATTATTATTCCGTATACCTCAACGCATTGGATGGAACGATTGAAGAATGTTATTTTAACGAGCAGTCATTTGGATAAACTCGGATTTACGATGATGGATGAAAAAAACTGCAATAGAATAAAAGTATCTGGAAAAGGAGGTCTCCCCATGTACACACTCAAGGTTCCCGCGCCTCTCGACCCCGGCTACCGCCCCCTGGAAGTGGAACTCCGCGCTTATGAAAAAGACCTGGCCGCCAGCGGTCTGGCCGTGCCGTTCGCGGTGATGATCCTGCGCAACCAGGGCTTCTGCGAGCACTACCAGATGAGCATTTTCCCCGACGGCAAAGACGCCCGTACCGTGCCCCTGCTGGACAGGCTGGTCAAAACCCTGCTGTGGGCCTGGGGCGGCTGGAAGATCGTGACCTTCGGCTCCAGGGAAGTGTACGAACACCTGAAAGCCGCGTATCAGGCGGGCGGCGAACGCGCCTTTGACGCGGACTTCATGGCGACCGTGTACGAGCGCCCCTTCGAGGTGGAGCAGGCGGACAAGCTGGAAGACGTGCTCGTCACCCGTTCCTCCGCCAGCACCGTGGGCCGCCACCTGAACGGCTGCCGCATCGGCTTTGACGCGGGCGGCAGCGACCGCAAGGTGTCCGCCGTGATCGACGGCGAGCCGGTCTATTCCGAGGAAGTGGTCTGGTTCCCCAAGACCAACGCCGACCCCCAGTACCATTACGACGGCATCCTGGACGCCATGAAAACCGCCGCCAGCCACATGCCCCGGGTGGACGCTATCGGCGTTTCCAGCGCGGGCGTGTACATTGACAACAAGGTGATGGTGGCTTCTCTGTTCCTGAAGGTACCCAAGGAGGAGTTCAACCGCAGGGTCAAAACCATGTACATGGACGTGGCCAAGGAAATCGGCGCGCCCATTGAGGTGGCCAACGACGGCGACGTGACCGCCCTGGCCGGGGCCATGGAGCTGAACGTGGGCAACGTGTTCGGTGTCGCCATGGGCACCAGCGAGGCCGCGGGCTATGTGGACAAAGTCATGAACATCACCGGCTGGCTGAACGAGCTGGCCTTCGCCCCCGTGGACGCGAACCCCGCCTCCTTGGCCGACGAATGGAGCGGCGATTGGGGCTGTGGCGTCAAGTATTTCAGCCAGGACAGCGTGATCAAGCTGGCCCCCGCCGCGGGCATCGCGCTGGACGAAAGCCTGTCTCCCGCCGAAAAGCTGAAAGTCGTGCAGAAGGAAATGACGGCGGGCAACCCAGAAGCCGCAAAGATTTACGAGACCATCGGTGTGTACTTCGGCTACACTCTGGGCTGGTACAGCCGGTTCTATGACATCGACCATGTGCTCATCATGGGCCGCGTCACCTCCGGCGACGGCGGGCCGATCATCCTGCAAAAGGCCCAGGAGGTGCTGGATAAGGAGTTCCCGGAGTTGGCCGCGAAAGCGCAGCTCCATATTCCCGATGAAAAGAGCCGCCGCGTGGGCCAGAGCGTGGCAGCCGCCAGCTTGCCGCAGGTGTGAGGGAATAGTTTGGAGAGCGCTTTAAATCACGAATGGTTCACCCAAAAGCCTTCCCCTCGGAGGGGAAGGTGGGCCGCGCGGAATCAAGATGGAAAGAGAAGTTAAGCTTTTTCGCGCGGCTCGGATGAGGTGAACTCACCCGATAATATGTGAACATGCAGCGATGAGGAGCACCTCATCCGTCAGGCGCGAATGAACTTGATCACACTATCCATTTTGTTTCCGCGCCTGACACCTTCCCCTGCCAGGGGAAGGCTTTTGGAAACATCCTTCCTATCGTGTCTCTGATTCTAACTATCCATATACATTGATAGGCATAATTATGAACCACTCCGAAGAAACAATTCATCAAAGCATGGGCTCCCGCTGGGCGGACGTGCCTGTGCAGGCCCTGTCCGAAACGGACTCTACCAACACGCGCTTGAAAGAATGGGCGCGGGAAGGAAGGATCGCCGCGCCTTATGTACTGACCGCGGACAGCCAAACGGCCGGCCGGGGACGGCTGGGCAGGCGGTTCGTGTCGCCGCCCGGCACGGGGCTGTATATGAGCCTGCTGATCTCCCCGCCAGAAAACACCGACGCGGGCAAAATCACCGTCCTGGCCGCCGTGGCGGTGTGCCGGGCTATCCATGAACTGACCGGCCTGCAGCCCAAAATCAAATGGGTGAACGACCTGTTCCTGCGCGGGAAAAAGGTGTGCGGCATTTTAGCCGAGCGCATCGACGAGGGCGTCATCGTGGGCATCGGCGTGAACCTGAAAACCCCGCCCGGAGGCTTCCCCCCCGAAGCGGGCGTGGCCGGAGCACTGGACGCGGACATCGACCGCTTCGCCCTGGCCGGAACCATTGCCCGGTATTTTCTGGACGGTATGGAAAGATTGGACACCGACGACGCCATCACCTATTACCGCGCCCACATGCCCCTGATCGGTCAGGAAATCCGCTATCAAAAGGACGGGCAAGAAAAAAGCGCCCGGGTGACGGGCGTTTCCGACGACGGCGGGCTGATGATCGAGGATGATTCCGGCCCCCATATCCTGCGCACCGGGGAAGTGAGCCTGGGAAGCCAGGTCTTTGAAGGACTATAAAGAGTACAGAGTGCAGAGTACAGTTTATATAGTGTGCAATATAGCATCCCCAAGAGCGCGGCAAAATCATCTGTACTCTGCACTCTGAACTCTGTACTCTCGTTTACCTCCACTTGCTGTACAGACACCCGCAATAGTCCTGCCGGTACAGATCGTATTCCTTGGATAATTGCAGCGAACGCAGATACCCGTTCTTCTTCTTGAAATCCGCGAACAGGTATTTGACCCCCGCCTGCCGTCCGGCGGCCTCGCCGATGCGGTTCACGTTGTCGGCGTTCTTGTGGGGGCTGACGGACAGGGTGGTGGTGAAGTATTCAAAGCCGTGAGCTTTCGCCTGTTTCGCCGTTTCGTTCAGCCGCAGGGCGAAGCAGGCCAGGCATCGGTCGCCCCCCTCGGGGCAGTCCGCCATGCCCTCGGCAAAAGCGGAAAAAGCGCCGTGGTCGTAATCGCAGGCCAGCAGCTTCACGTCCCCCGGTAAAAGCGACAGCAGCCTCTCCTGCTCAGCCAGCCGGTGGCGGTACTCCTCCTCCGGCTCGATGTTGGGGTTGTAGTATAAAACCGTCACGTCAAAATGCTCAGTCAGCCGCTCCAGCACCGCGCTGGAGCACGGCCCGCAGCAGGAATGCAAAAGCAGCGTGGGCCTGCGCCCGTTCAGCCGCCTGATTTCTTCTTCCATTTCCAATTGGTAATTCCGCTTCATAAATGCCTCCGGGAAGTTTCATCCCTGCTTTTTTCGACAATCCAGCTTTGTTTTCCTGCTACTCATGGCGCAATTCCCACCCATCCGGTGAAACATTGCGCCATTGTTTTTTGGGACATTCTATGGTATGCTTGGGGGGAATCGTGGCATAGGGAGGATAAACATGCTGACGCTTTATACGCCCCAGCTCGAGGACCTGTGGTTCAGGCAAAAGATGCTGGCGGATGAAGAAACGATGGCCTACAACCATGCCTGGGGCGGGACTATACCGTTTCCGGCAGAAAGGTGGAAGGACTGGCATGATGATTGGATCGTACATCCTCAGAATCAAAGATATTACAGATACCTGAAAGATGAAAACAGTCATTATGTCGGTGAAATCGCGTACCACTATGATGCCGGGCTGGAAGGCTATCTGGCAGACATCATCATTTTTTCAGCGTTCCGTGGGAAAGGATACGGCAGCCAGGCCATCGATATGCTGTGTTCTGCAGCCAAAGAAAACGGGATTTCCGCGCTTTATGACGATATTGCGATAGATAACCCCGCCATCGGACTATTTCTGAGGCATGGCTTTGTGGAGGAAAACCGGACAGAAGAAAAGATTTTCCTCAGGAAAGAACTGTAAAACAAAGATGCACTGATATACAACACGATAGGAGGTATTTCCATGTCCCGTCCCGACAACCGGAAACCCAATGAACTGCGCCCCTGTGAAATCATTCCCGACTTTGTGGGCACGGCGGACGGCAGCTGCCTGATCCGCTGCGGCGGCACGCGGGTGATCTGCACCGCGTCGGTGGAGGAGAGCGTGCCCCCGTTTTTGAAGGGCAAAAATCTGGGGTGGCTCACGGCGGAATACGCCATGCTGCCCGCGTCCACAGGTCGTCGCAAGGCCCGGGACGGCGTCAAGAAGGACGGCCGCGGCGTGGAAATCAGCCGCCTGATCGGGCGCGCCCTGCGCCAGGCGGTGGACCGCCGGTTCCTGGGCGAACGCACCATCACCATCGACTGCGACGTGCTGGAGGCCGACGGCGGCACCCGCACAGCGTCCATCACCGGCGGTTTTGTGGCGCTGTGCTGCGCGGTGGATAAGCTGATCAAAAATGGCAAACTAAAAGAAAGCCCCATCGTGCACCAGATCGCCGCCGTCAGCGCGGGCATCGTGGACGATACCCCCTGCCTGGATCTGTGCTACCTGGAGGACAGCGCCGCCCAGACGGACATGAACTTCGTCATGGACGAAACCGGGGCCTTCATCGAATTGCAGGGCACCGGCGAGGGCCGGGCCTTCACGCGCTCCGAGCTGAACGAAATATTGGCCCTGGGCGAAAAGGGCATTAACGAGCTGCACGCCATCCAGCGCAAGGCCCTGGGCGAGCGAGCGGAGGTGATCGCTCCCCGACGCACGCTGGTCATCGCCAGCAACAACGACCACAAGATCCGGGAAATCGCCGGCATGGTGGGCGACCGGCTGCGGGTCATTTCCATGGGCGAGGCGGGCTTCACCGACGAGATCGACGAGAACGGCGAAACCTTCGAGGAAAACGCCATCATCAAGGCCCGGGCGGTGGCTAAGGCCACGGGCTACTGCGCCCTGGGCGACGACAGCGGCCTTGCCGTGGACGCCCTGGACGGCGCGCCCGGCGTGCACTCCGCCCGCTACTGCGGTCACCATGGCGACGACAAGGCCAATAACGACCTGCTGATCGCCAACCTGGCCGACGTGCCCGCCGAGGACAGAACGGCGGAATTCGTGTGCGCCCTGGCCCTTTCCCTGCCCAACGGTGATGTGAAAACCGTGCGCGGCACCTGCCCCGGCGTCATTACCTTCACCCCCCGTGGCACCGGCGGCTTCGGCTACGACCCTTATTTTGAATACCTGAGCGGCGAGACCTTCGCCGAAATGGCCCAGGAGGAAAAGAACCATATCAGCCACCGGGCCAACGCCATGCAGCTGATGATCCCGTATCTGGAGGAGCTTTGATCCATGCGCGTGATCGTACTGAGTGATTCCCACGGCTTTATCGGGCGGCTGTCCACCATTCTGACGGTGGCGGAGCAGGGCGGGCCTATCGACACCATCCTGCATCTGGGCGACGGGTACTGGGATTTGCGGGAGTTGGAGGTTGAACTGCCCCCGGTATATCAGGTGGCGGGCAACTGCGACCATTTCCGCAGCGATACCCTGAATTTCGTGACCCTCTCCAATGCCAAAATCCTATTGACCCACGGCCATTATCAGCACATCAAGGAAGGAACGGACGACCTGCTGCAATTGGCCATGGAGGAAAAATGCCACGCCGCCCTGTACGGCCACACCCACGTGCAGACCACGAAGTGGGAAAACGGCATCCTGCTTTTGAATCCCGGCGCGGCACAAGACGGCAAATACGCCGTACTGAACATCAACCGCCTGGGGGCCATCGACCCGGAGCTTTGCCATATATAAGCACTGCAAGCAGAATTTTATCCAAAATTGCTGCTGAAAGGACTGATTGAAAATGAATCTGAATCCACACCTGAAGCTCTCCCCGAGGGTGGAAGCGACTTTGCGGGAAGGCCGCCCGGTGATCGCGCTGGAAAGCACCATCATCTCCCACGGCATGCCCTACCCCCAGAACGTGGAAACGGCGCTGCGCTGCGAAGCCGCGGCCCGAGAATGCGGCGCGGAGCCCGCCACCATCGCGGTGATCGGCGGCAAGCTGTGCGCAGGGCTGACCGAGGAGGAAATAGACTACCTGGGCCGGGAAGGCACCAAGGTGACCAAGGCGTCCCGGCGTGACCTGCCCATTCTGGTTGCAAAGAAAGCGGACGGAGCCACCACCGTGGCCGCCACCATGATCATCGCCGCGCTGGCGGGCATCAAGATATTCGCCACCGGCGGCATCGGCGGTGTGCACCGCGGCGCGGAAACCACCATGGATATTTCCGCCGACCTGGAGGAGCTGGCCCAAACCCCCGTGGCGGTCATCTGCGCCGGGGCCAAATCCATCCTCGACCTGGGATTGACCCTGGAATACCTGGAAACCAAGGGCGTGCCCGTGCTGGGCTATCAGACCAAGGAGCTGCCCGCCTTCTACACCTCCCACTCCGGCTTCTGCGTGGATTACCGGGCCGATTCCCCCGCCGAAATCGCGTCCTTCATCCGCGCCCAGCGGGAGCTGGCGTATTCCGGCGGCATGCTGATCACCAACCCCATCCCCGAAGAATACGCCATGCCCGCTGATGTGATCAACGCGGCCATCGACCAGGCTTTGAAGGAAGCAAATGAACAGCGCGTGAAGGGCAAGGCCATCACGCCCTTCCTGCTGGCCCGGGTGTGCGAGCTGACCGGCGGCGATTCCCTGGCCTCCAATATCCAATTGGTGCTCAACAACGTGCGCCTGGCCAGCCGCATCGCCGTGGAGCTGGCGAAATAAGAATCCTTTTTCCAATCAAGGAGTGCATGATGACCTCACGCTTTGCCAAACTCTCTCACAAGCATTTTTATTTTCCACCCCTCGGCCAGCGCATCGTCAAAACCAGCATTGCCGTTTTCCTGTGCCTGGTGTTTTACCGTCTGCGGGGATACCGGGGCGAAACCATGTCCGCCGAGGCCGCCATCACCGCCATTATCTGTATGCAGCCCTATGTGCAGGACACGAAGGAATACGCTCTGAACCGGCTGTCCGGCACGCTGATCGGTGCGCTGTGGGGCTTTTTGTTCCTGCTGATCGTGCCGCTGTTTCCGGCGCTGGGCCAAAACCCCTTCACGCTGTATCCGCTGATGGGTCTGGGCGTGCTGATTTCGCTGTACAGCGCGGTGGCCATTCGGAAGCCGGACACCTCCAGCCTGGCGGCGATCGTGTTCGTCTGCGTGGTCATCGCCTACCCGGACATCGAGCACCCGCTGGATCAGGCATTCCACCGGGTGCTGGACGTGATGGTGGGCACGGCGATTGCCATCGGCGTAAACATTTTTCACTTGCCCCGGGTGAAGCAGCGAAACAAGGTGTTTTTCGTGCGCACAAAAGATCTGGCCCCCGACCAGCTGTCCCAGATTCCCTCCGCCGTGCTGTTTCGCCTGAATTATCTGTACAACGACGGCGCGAAGGTCTGCCTCATGTCCGAGCACGCGCCTGCCTTCTTTATGAGCCAGATGACCGGTGTCAGCCTGAGCGTGCCGATGATCGTGATGGACGGCGCGGGCATCTACGACGCCAATGAAAACGTGTACCTGTCCACTGTCACCCTTTCCCCCGATTCTTCCCGCTGGCTGATGAAGCGGCTGGACACGCTGGGCATGTCCTATTTTATTTACACGGTGCATAAAAACCGCAACTGCATCTACCACCGGGGCCAGATGACCGACGCCGAAGCCGTTGTGTATCAGCGGCTCAAGCGCTCGCCATACCGCCAATACCTGGACGACGACCGGTTCGCTTTGGAGGACATCGTATATATCAAGGTAGTAACGGTGGGCGGTCAGGCGGCCCGCATCCAGCAGGCGCTGGCTTCCTCCCTGGCGCATCGCGGATTGCGCACGGTGATCCGGCCCCAGGCGGGCCTGCCGGACGGCAGCAGCCTGTACATCTACGCCGCCACCGCCGATATGCCCCACGCCCAGGAACGGCTGATGCGCCTGCTGGAAAAGAAGGAGCCGGGCCTGCAGGCCACGGATGTGTTTTCAGACCATGGATACCAGTCCGAGCATGACGCCGTGCACCTGCTCCACAACCTGGGCAACAGCTACGAGCCCTTCCGCCCCTTCTTCTGGATCGACCCGGAAAATGAAAAAGATCCCCGCCGTTTCCGCTGAATGATGGAACTTTTTCCCCATTTCTTCGTCCAAGAATATGAACGGCAAAACAGGACAAGGAGGAAGCGGTATGCGGAAATTTTTCTTATGGATCGTATTGATAGCCCTGGCAGCGGGGATGCTTGCGCCCGCCCTGGCGGAGAGGCCCAGGATCATCCTGTACACGGCCTATCGGCAGATGGGCTGGGGCGACGCGGTGCAAATTGGAGCCGTGGATGAAAAAGGCGGCCTGTGGGTGTCCACGGGCTATGATAGTGAATTGAAATGGCCTTATGGCTGGGAAAGGCAGTTGGAATACCTGGGAGCGTCCGATCAACTGGAAGAAGCGGGCAAGCTCAGCTATGAGGAGCTGTTTTCCCTGAAAAGCCTGATTTCCAGCGTTCAGGCGACGGAGGAAAAGCCCGTCGGCTGGATGTGCGACGCAGGCACTGAGACCAGCCGGGCCGTGCGGTATGACCGGAAAGGCAATGCCGAAGCCATTCTGCTGGGCATGACGGGCGACAGTCTGCTGGAAAACACCGACCCCAACGCTCAAGCACTGTATCTGAAGCTGCGGATGCTGTTTCCCTTCGTTCGCTGTTACGCGGGCGAAATTTCCGAAAGCTGGGGCTTTCAGCCCGTACCGATCGCTGCGTTCTGCCGTCTGTACGGCATCGACTGGGACAGCGCGAAAGTGTCCGCCTGGTATACGGACTGCGAAGCCGGACCCAGGGAACGGACGCTGACCGAGGATGAGGAAAAACAGATCCTGGATATCATGAAAACCGCCGTCGTCGTTGGAAAAGAAAACGCGGCCGACGTAACCGGCGGCACCACGGCCTTCTTTTTCTCCGACCGGGACGGAAACAGCCTTGGTTCTGTTGAATTCTACAACGGTCTGCTGGTACGCGGCGACGGTATGTATCAGATCGCCCGCTGACAAAGAGCAAACAGCCCTTGCCTGTCCATCACAAGGCAGGGGCTGTTTTTTCATGGATTCTTTTCCGGATAATGAATGTTTTTTCCCCATGTGCGCATACTAACCCCGAGCAAAGAAAAGGAGGCTTGACAACCATGGTGGATAAAATTGCGCTGCTGCTGGTGATTATCGGGGCGATCAACTGGGGGCTGATCGGCATTTTCCAGTTTGATCTGGTGGCTTACCTGTTCGGTGGACAAGGCGCGCTGATCAGCCGTATCGTGTACACGCTGGTCGGCGCGGCGGGACTGTGGTGCATTTCGCTGCTCTTCCGCGACCGCGACCCCGTCAAAGAGTAACCCCATCCGAAAAAGGAAAGCCGCATGCGAACGACGCGGCTTTCCTTTTTTATATGATTCCGGCCCGTTTCATGGCGTCCAGCAGCCGCACAGCACATGCTTCGTATATCCTGTCGTCCCCGCCGAACGGGTCGGGGATTTCAGGATACAGCACGTCCGCCTTGGCGGCCAGCTCAGGGAAGCGCGCGTTCAGCGCGTCCCAATGGCCGGAGGTCATCACCCATACCCGATCGGCCTTTATCAGCAGTTCTTCCGTGACCGCCCGGGCCTGATGGCGCGTCAGGTCCGCGCCGTGCCGCGCAGCGGCGCGGACCGCCTCGGGCGTGGCCGGGCTGCCGGGCCAGACCGTGAGCCCCGCCGATTCCGCGTCGATGCCCCGGCTTCTGGCCAGCGCCGCCGCCAGGGGACTGCGGCAGGTGTTTCCCGTACAGATAAACAAAATCAATTGGTTTTCCTCCTTCTTGCCGGTGTTCGACCCCCTGATGAACGAAACGGCAAAGCATATGGAATTGTTGTTTTTTTCCCGTTTCCCCGTTTGACAGAAACGGGATTTTTTGGTATGATGAACAAAACTGAGAAACAAACGCATAGCAACCGGTCAGAAGGAGGAAATCCGCATGGCGATTCAATTGATCAAATATCCCAGCCCCAATTCCAACCTGCCGCTCCGCGTGGCCCACGGCCACTTCGCCACCAGCCACAGCCACATCAACTATTACATCGACCTGACCATGACCAAGCACCGCCTGTCCGAAGCCCGCGAGGCCGCCGTGGAGCTGGCCGCGGCCTTCAAGCCCTCCACGATCATCGACACCATCCTGTGCCTGGACGGCACCGAGGTCATCGGCGCCTGCATGGCCAGCGAGCTGACCCGGGCGGGCTTCATGAACATGAACGCCCACCGCACCATTTACGTGGTCACCCCCGAGCACACCTCCGGCAGTCAGCTGCTCTTCCGCGACAATCTGGCCCCCATGATCGTGGGCAAGCATGTGCTGGTGCTGGCCGCGTCCGTGACGACGGGCTACACCGCCAAGGCCGCCGTCGAGGCCATCCGCTATTACAGCGGCATTGCCGTCGGCATCAGCGCCATTTACTCCTGCGTGGAGGAATGCGAGGGCTTCCCTATCGTGTCCATCTTCAACACCAAGAACGACCTGATGGACTATGAAAGCCATGACAGCCACGACTGCCCCCTGTGCAAGGCGGGCGTGAAGCTGGACGCGCTGGTGAATGCTCACGGCATTTCCAGCTTCTGACATTTCTGTTTAACACAGCCCGCGTTTCAAAAACGCGGGCTGCGTTTGATTTCAGAATCCGACGATCAGGCCGTGGCGCTCAGCATAGAAGCTGTCCAGGCCGCGGGCGGGGATCACATCCACGGTGATATGGGAATAGGCGGCAAGCAGCCGTGCCTTCAATTGCTCGGCGGCCTCCTGGTTCTGGCTGTGGGAAATGACCACGCGGCTGCCGCTCAGGCCGATCCTGCCGATTTCCTCCAGCATCACCTTCAGCATGTTCTTGGGCCCCCGGGCCTTGCCGCGCATGGCGATTTCACCGTTATCGTCGCCCACGCCGATGCCCCAAAAACCCAGGTGCCCCGCGATCAGGCCCACCAGCCGGTTCACGCGCCCTGCTTTGATCAGGTTATGATACGAGGACAGGGCGAAAATGATGTGGGTTTTCGCCGCGGTGTCGATCAGGGCTTTTTCGATCTCGTCAAAGGAAAGGCCCTGTTTTATCAGCTCACAGGCTTTGCGGATGATCAGCACCGTTTCCGGTCCGGTAGCCTTGGTGTCGATCACGGCGATGCGCTTGCCGGGCTGCTCTTCCTCCACCATGTGCTTGGCCGTGCAGGCGCTGTTGTAGCTGCCGGACAGGTTGCTGGAAATGGTGAAAGCCAGCACGTCGCCGGGCTTGGCAAATTCCTCCGCGAACGCCTGGGGCGAAGGGCACGCCGTCTGCGCCATTTCCCGGTGGTTTTCGTTGGCGGTCAGCATCCCGTCCACGGAGATCTTTTCGTCGTCAATATATTCCGTCTGTCCCACACGAATGATGAAAGGGATGGTGGCAAACGCCACGCCATGGGTTTCCTCGGGCAGCGTAAACAAATCACAGCTGGAATCCGCCACGATGCGCCAGGTCATATAAATGCCTCCGTTCTGATTATGCAGTTTGAAAGAAACCGCCTTCAACAAGCATATTATACCCTGATTCTCTCGTTTTGACAATCTCTGACATAATGATTACACAATTTAAAAACCGCCGTCCGGCTGTTCGGACGGCGATTGAAAGTCATTGGCCTTTGTTTTCCCGTTTCGCGCATTCGCAGGCACAGGAAGCGCAGTTGCCGCAGCAGCCGTCCTTTTTCGGCTTGCGCAGCTGCCGCACGGCAAATCCTACCGCAGCGGCGACCAAAAGCAAAATGAGAATGTCATACAGGTTCATAAAAATGTTCTCCTTCTGCCGATGCTGTTAATACTTTATAAGAGGAAAATTGGGATCATCTTTCCCACGTTCCATGCGTCAATCGCTCATACCGCGGAAGCCCTTGCCCACGATCTCGCTGGAGGAGGTGATGGTAATAAAGGAATGGGGATCGGTGGCGCGGACGAAGAGCTGAAGGCGGATAGCCTGGTGGCGGTTGATGACGGTCATGATGATCTTGCGTTTCTCATGGGTGAAGCTGCCCACGCCATCAATGAGGGTGGCGCTGTGGTGCAGATCCTTCATGATGAAGTTGCAGATGGGGTCGGGGTTGTCGGTGACGATCTGGAACACCTTGTAGGTGCGCAGGTTGTCCATCACGGCGTCCACCATGTAGGACTTGAGAAACAGCCCGAACAGGGAGAACAGCCCCGTTTCCATGCCAAAGGTAAAGCACGCGGCCAGGGCCACCACCAGATCGGCGACGCCCAGGGCCAGGCCGATGTGCATGTGGGAATACTTTTTCACCAGCATGGCGATAATGTCCGTGCCGCCGGAGGAGGCGTTCACATGGAACAGGATCGCCGAGCCGAAGGCAGGCAGGCCCACGGCGAACATCAATTCCAGCACGGGCTGACTGGTCATGGGCGCGGTCATGGGAACGGCGCGCTCAAACACATACGTCAGCACCGAGGACACAATGGCCGAATACGCCGTGCGCAGGCCGAAGCTCCGGCCCAGGAAGAGGACGCCGACCCCCAGGAGAACGATGTTCAGGATCAGGTTCAGGGTGGCGGTGGTCACGGAGGGCATGAAGTGGGCCACCACGATGGAAATGCCGCTGACGCCGCCGGTGGTGAAGTGATTGGGGAACTTGAAAAAGTATACGCCCACTGCCATCAGCAGCGTGCCCAGGTTCAGCCAGCCCATCTGCTTCCACCAAGGGGCGGAGAACAGCTTCGCTTCTGTGTTTTCCATGTTATTTTCCGAACCCCGCTTCCAGCAAATACCGGCACAGGGCGTTGCCCCAGGCGCCCGCTGGGCCGAACTCGCTGCCCAGACCGATGCCGTGATGCCCCTTGGGATATACATGCAGTTCAAACAGGATACCGTGGTCAGCCAGCGCCTTGGCCAGGTTCAGGCTGTTCTGCACCGGCACGCAGTCGTCCTCCGCCGTGTGCCAGATAAAGGCGGGCGGGGTGTCGTCCGTCACGTTTTCCTCAGCGGAGTACCAGCGGGCGATGTCGTCGTTTTCCCAGTCCTCCCGCAGCAGGCTCTGGCGGCTGCCCAGGTGGGTGTATTCGCCAAAGGAGGCCACGGGGTAGCAGGGGATGAACACGTCAGGACGGGAGGAAGCGTGTTCGATGGGGTCGGCGCTTTGGGGATCAGCCCACTCAAAATGGGTCGCCGCGGTGCAGCACAGGTTGCCGCCCGCGGAAAAGCCCAGAATCCCCACTTTTTCATAGCCCATCGAGCGCACCACCCGAATGGCGCGGCTGGCGTCCGTCCAGGGAGCCAGGCGGTGGCAAGGCATCACCCGGTAATCCAGCACATAGGCGGCGATCCCCTGGCTGTTCAGCATCCGGGCAATGGGCGCGCCTTCGTGATCCGCCTTCATGCAGTAGCCGCCGCCGGGGCATACGACGACAGCGCCGCGCGCGCCTTCCACGGGGAACGCGGTCAGGGAGGGCTGGGCCTGATCCGGGCTGTCGGCGGTGTAAGGCGCTTCCCCCTGCCAAAGATATATTTTTTCTTCCATGTTTCTTTCCTTTCCTTTGCGCGGAAACAAAACGTTTTCTCATCGCCTATACTTTACACCATTTTGGCCCAATACGCAATTCCTTTTTTATCCGCTGTCCCGTCATTTCCATGAAAATCTACAGCAGTTTTCCGCCGTTTTTTATTCTTGCCTCTCTTTTTCATTTTACCAGTTTTGCTTTCAAGGCTGAATCACGAATTCAGCAAGCAGGAAACCCGGGGACCTGAACGAACCCCTTCCCCTGTCTTTATTTTCATTTCTGGGAACATGACTGGTAACAGTTGTGTTGTAAAGGGTGAAAAGCAAAGACGAAGCAGGGGGCTTATTCAGCCCCCTGTACCCCTGAACCAGGAGATTTCATCTCCTGGACCTCAATAGCGGAAGC
>ONRC01000026.1 GCA_900320085.1 uncultured Eubacteriales bacterium | reverse complement strand
ATCCGCCCAGGTTCACCCCGCGGTAAAATCCGTATCGTTTCATGGGTATGCGTCCTTTCTGTGTTGTCCTATATATTATAATGGACTTGTCTGTTATTGTAAACAGGAAAATGAAAAAAGCCGCGTCTATCAGCGCGGTAATGTCTTAAAATTTTCACATTGTTGTTCTAAAAGAGTGAGATTTAAACCTACAAGAGGAACGCTGGGGTTTCACCCCAGACCTCACCAGGGGGATGATCCCCCTGGACCCGCAACTGGCGAAATAACGTTGCTGGGAAAAGAAGACAAGCTCCACCTGCGGCGCTTGGATTACGGAAAGTTTGAGGGCTTCTGGCCCAAGAAAGCCAGGGAATCATCCGAGGGGAAAGTAAACTTTCCCCTCGGATGATTCCCTGGCTTTCCCCGGATGCAAAGCATCCGGGTTGGCGTCTTCGCCGCCGGGCCAGAAGCGCAACAGCACCAAGTCAAACTTCCGCGTTCCTTCAAGCATCAGCGGGAACCAAGTTCATTCACCAGTTCAAACTATATCCGCTATTGAGGTCCAGGAGATGAAATCTCCTGGTGCAAGGGTACAGGGGCCGCACAGGCCCCTGCTTTGTCGGTAAGCCTTCAGAAGGTGAACGGTATTACTTGGTGGTGAGCAACTGCCCGTATCCCGGGAAGGGCCAGAGGCGGTCATCCACGATCATTTCGGCTTCATCTGCCAAGGCGCGCAGGGCTTCCATATTGGTGACGATGCTGTCCCGGCAGTGGCGGGCCTGGGCCAGCGGGTCGTCGGAAGGATCAAGGCAGTCCACGCTTTCGCGCAGCGCGTCGATCTTTTCCTGAATCGCGCAGGTTAAATGAGACAGTTTTTTGACCAGCTTTTCTTCGCAGGGCAAGGGAAGCTCGGGCAGCAACGCTTTCCGGGACGCGGCGGAGGACGCCACCTTGCCCGCGTATTCGATCACGGCGGGCAGAATTTCCTGGTTCGCCAGGTCCAGCATGGTGTGGGCTTCGATGGAAATGATCTTGCAGTAGTTTTCCAGCTGGATTTCGTAGCGGCTGCAGAGCTCCTGCCGGGTATAGACCCGCTGGCGCTCAAACATGGCGATGTTGTCTTCCGTGATCAGGTATGGCAGCGCATCGGGGGTACTGGGCAGATCCAGCAGCCCGCGCCGGTGCGCTTCTTCCCGCCAGGCGGCGGCGTAGTTGTTGCCGTTGAAAATGATGCGCTTGTGGTTGGCGATGGTGTCCACCACGATCTGCTCCACCGTGGCGCGGATGTCCACGGCAGTTTCCAGCTGGTCGGCGAACTCACCCAGCACGTCGGCCACGATGGTGTTGATGACCACGTTGGGTTCGGCGATGGACTGGGGCGCGCCGGGGCTGCGGAACTCAAACTTGTTGCCGGTGAAGGCGAAGGGCGAGGTGCGGTTGCGGTCGGTGGAGTCCTTGGGGATGCGGGGCAGGGTGTTGACGCCGATGTTCATTTCCAGCTTTTCCCCGGCGGTGTAAGCGTTGTGGTGCTCGATGGCGTCCAGCACGGCTTCCAGCTCGTCGCCCAGGAACATGGAAATGATGGCGGGCGGTGCCTCGTTGCCGCCCAGGCGGTGGTCGTTGCCCGCGCTGGCGATGGAAATGCGCAGCAGGTCCTGATGCAGGTCAACCGCTTTGATCACCGCCACCAGGAACAGAAGGAACTGGGCGTTTTCGGCGGGCGTCTCCCCCGGCTCCAGCAGGTTCAGGCCCGTATCGGTGCTGAGCGACCAGTTATTGTGCTTGCCCGAGCCGTTGACCCCGGCGAAGGGCTTTTCATGCAGCAGGCAGGCAAAACCGTGCTTGGCGGCCACTCGCTTCATGATCTCCATGGTGAGCTGGTTGTGGTCGGTGGCCAGGTTGGCGGTGGTGAACACGGGAGCCAACTCATGCTGGCAAGGCGCGGCTTCGTTGTGCTCCGTCTTGGCGGACACCCCAAGCTGCCACAGCTGCTGATCCACTTCCTGCATGAACGCCTGCACCCGGGGCTTGAGGTTGCCGAAGTAATGGTCGTCCAGTTCCTGTCCCTTGGGCGGGCGGGCGCCGAACAGGGTGCGGCCGGTATAGATCAGGTCCTTGCGTTTATAATACAAATCCCGGTCGATGAGGAAATACTCCTGCTCCGATCCAACGGTCGCCGTGACCTTCTTCACGTCGATATGACCCAGCAGCCGCAGCACCCGCTTGGCCTGGCGGTTGACCGCCTCGCTGGAGCGCAGCAACGGCGTTTTCTTGTCCAGCGCGTGGCCTCCGTAGCTGCAAAAGGCCGTGGGGATGCACAGGGTGCCGTCCTTGATAAAGGCGTAGCTGGTGGGGTCCCAAGCGGTGTAGCCCCGGGCCTCGAAGGTCGCCCGCAGGCCGCCCGAGGGGAAGGAAGAAGCGTCCGGCTCGCCCCGCACCAGTTCCTTGCCGCTGAACTCCATGATGGCTCCGCCACCGTCGATGGGAGACAGAAAAGAATCATGCTTTTCGGCGGTGATACCGGTCATGGGCTGGAACCAGTGGGTGTAATGGGTGGCTCCTTTTTCCACGGCCCAGTCCTTCATGGTGTTCGCCACCACGCTGGCGACCTCCAGATTCAGGCTCTTGCCCTCGGCGATGGTGCGGTGCAGGGCTTTATAGGTTTCCTTGGGCAGGCGCTGACGCATGACCGCGTCGTTGAATACCAGGCTTCCGAAGGTTTCCTGTAAATTCATGCTGGCCTCCGTTCTTCCTTTGCGGCAAAGATTTCAGAAAAAGCGCCGCGGGATCATTTCGCTGCGGCGCTTTGAATTTTTACGTTGGCATTATATGCTTTTTCGCGCTTTCTGTCAAGGTTCGGGCCCTGTTCAGAATCTGTATTCCGTTACATTTCCTTGACGTTGATGCGGGTCAGCGCGCGTTTCAGCTTGGCTTCAGCCATAATGTATTCCCTGTTCTGGTGATCCGTGGTTTTCATGCGTTCTTCGGCTTCTTCCTCGGCGCGCTTGGCCCGCTCCAGGTCAATTTCATCCGCCCATTCAAAGGTGACGGGAATGACGCGCACCTCGTTTCCGGACACGCTGAGCATGCCGCTGTTGCAGGCGGCCTGGCGGGTTTCGCCATTTTCGTCCGTCACATACGCCTGGCCGATGCCCAGCGGAATGGCGAAGTCGATGTGGTGCGGCAGAATGCAAACGTCGCCGTTCACCGTGCGCAGGATGATCTTCTGCGCCTCGCCGTCAAAGACCATGCGGTCGGGCGTTACGATCTGCAAATGGAAGGTGGACATACTTTTATCCTCCCTTATTCGCTTTTCTTCGCCTTGGCCACCGCTTCATCAATCGTGCCGACGAACAGGAAGGCGCTCTCAGGCAGGTCGTCGTGCTTGCCCTCGATGATCTCCTTGAAGCCGCGGATGGTTTCTTTCAGGGGCACATACTTGCCTTCCATACCGGTGAACTGCTCGGCCACGGAGAAGGGCTGGCTCAGGAAGCGCTGCACCTTGCGGGCGCGGGCCACGATCAGCTTGTCTTCGTCGCTCAGCTCATCCATGCCCATGATAGCGATGATGTCCTGGAGTTCCTTATAGCGCTGCAGGATGCTCTGCACCGCACGGGCCACCTCATAGTGCTCCCGGCCCACGATTTCGGGGCTGAGGATGCGGCTGGTGGAATCCAGCGGGTCAACAGCGGGATAGATGCCCAGGGAGGAAATGGCGCGGCTCAGAACGGTAGTGGCATCCAGGTGGGCGAAGGTAGTGGCGGGAGCCGGGTCGGTCAGGTCGTCCGCAGGCACATACACGGCCTGGACAGAGGTGATGGAGCCCTTCTTGGTAGAGGTGATGCGTTCCTGCAGCGCGCCCATTTCGGTGGCCAGCGTCGGCTGGTAACCCACGGCGCTGGGCATACGGCCCAGCAGAGCGGACACCTCAGAGCCCGCCTGGGTGAAACGGAAGATATTGTCGATGAAAAGCAGCACGTCCTGGTTTTCCTTATCGCGGAAATATTCGGCCATGGTCAGACCGCTCAGCCCCACGCGCATACGGGCTCCCGGCGGCTCGTTCATCTGGCCGTACACCAGTGCGGTCTTGTTGATGACGCCGCTTTCCTTCATTTCATTGTACAGGTCGTTGCCCTCGCGGGTGCGTTCGCCTACGCCCGCGAACACGGACAGGCCGCCGTGCTGCTTGGCCACGTTGTTGATCAATTCCATGATCAGCACCGTCTTGCCCACGCCCGCGCCGCCGAACAGGCCGATTTTGCCGCCCTTGGCGTAGGGGGCGATCAGATCCACCACCTTGATGCCCGTTTCCAGGATTTCAGAAGAAGATTCCTGCTCCTCATAGGAGGGGGCGGGACGGTGGATGGGCCAGCGTTCCTCGGTCACGGGATCGGGCTGGTCGTCGATGGCCTGGCCCAGCAGGTTAAAGATGCGGCCCAGGCATTCGTTGCCCACCGGCACGGTGATGGGGCTGCCGGTATCCACCGCGTCCAGGCCACGCACCATGCCGTCGGTGGCGTTCATGGAAATGCAGCGCGCCACGTTATCGCCGATGTGCTGGGCCACCTCCGCGGTGATCTTCTTGTCCCCGTTCATAATTTCAATGGCGTTGAGCAGCTCAGGCAGGTGCCCGTCCTCGAACCGGATGTCCAGCACGGGGCCGATAACCTGAACCACCTTGCCCATATTTTTGTCGCTCACGATTGGGTTGCTCCTTTCGGATTGCCAGTATCAGGTGAATTGTTTTACGTAATGAGAGTTCAGAGTACAGAGTGCAGAGTTCAAATGAATATGGCTGTTCAATGAAAGGTATCTTTTGAGCGCTCACTAAATAATCTGTACTCTGAACACTGTACTCTCATCATTCTGCTTGGCTCACGTAATGCTTTGTTACTGCTCGGCGCCTGCCACGATCTCCGTGATTTCCTGGGTAATTGCGCCCTGGCGGGCCCGGTTGTATTTGAGCCTGAGGCCGCTGATCATTTCCCCGGCGTTCTTGGTGGCGGAGTCCATGGCGTTGCGGCGGGCGGACACTTCGCTGGCGAAGGAATCGCACACCGCGCTGTACAGCTTTCCGGCCAGATAATCCGGCACGGCCTTTTCCAGCATTTCCTCGGGGCTGGGCTCGTAGATCGTGACCACGTTCCGGGGCGGCTGATCCTGCGGCTTCTGGATGGGAAGCAATTGCTCCACCTGTACCTCCTGGCTCATCATGGAGCGGAAGGAGGTATACACCAGCACCAGTTCGTCATAATCGCCCCGCTTGTAGCCCTCGATCAACTGCTGAGTCAGGCGGTAGCAGCGGCTCACACTCAGGCCCTCCACATGGCCGATGGTATCGTCCAGCAGGGGGACGCCCAAATGCTGGAATTTATCAATGGCCTTGCGGCCCAGGGGCAGCACGCAGTAGGGCGTGCCCTCCGCATGGGCGGCGACGGCCTTGAACACGTTGGCGTTGTAGCCGCCTGCCAAGCCGCGCTCCCCGGCGATCACCACATAGCAGCGGTTCCTGACCTCCCGTGGGGTGACGAAGGGAATCTGGGGATCGACACACTGGGCCACCGCCGCCATGATGGCTTCCCGGGAAATGGCGGCGTAGGGCTTGCTGTTTTCCATGCGCTCCTTGGCGCGGCGGAGTTTGGAGGTTGCCACCAGCTGCATGGCCTTGGTAATCTGCATGGTGCTTTCCACGCTTTTGATGCGCAGTTTGATGGCTTTCATGGACGCTCCTGCCATGCTGCGGCCTCCTTACTTCTTGGTTTTGAGAAAATCGGCGGTAAAGCTGTCCAGGGCGGCTTTCAGCTTTTCTTCGGTTTCGGCGCTGAGGAGGCCGGTGTCCTTGATAGCGGAAAGCACGTCGCCGTGCTGGGCGGCCATGCGGGCATAAAGCGCTTCCTCATATTCCGCCACATTCTTCACTTCCACGTCCTTCAAATAATCGTGGGTGACGGCGTAGAAAATACACACCTGGTCTTCCACAGCCACGGGGTGGTTGCAGTTTTGCTTGAGCACCTCCACGATGCGCGCTCCCTGGGCCAGCCGGGCCTTGGTATCCGCGTCCAGGTCGGAGCCGAACTGGGCGAAGGACTGGAGCTCGCGGTACTGGCTGTAGAGCAGCTTTAAGCTGCCCGCCACCTTCTTCATGGCCTTGATCTGGGCGTCGCCGCCCACGCGGCTCACGGAGATGCCAGGGTCAATGGCCGGCATGATGCCGCTGTGGAACAGCTCGGTTTCCAGGAAGATCTGGCCGTCGGTGATGGAAATCACGTTGGTGGGGATATAGGCCGACACGTCGCCCGCCTGGGTTTCGATGATGGGCAGGGCGGTGATGGAGCCGCCGCCGTACTTTACGTCCACCCGGGCGGAGCGCTCCAGCAGACGGGAATGCAGATAGAACACGTCGCCGGGGAAGGCTTCGCGTCCCGGCGGGCGGCGGATCAGCAGGGACAGGGCGCGGTAGGCCACCGCGTGCTTGCTCAGATCGTCGTACACGATCAGCACGTCCTTGCCCTGATCCATAAAGTATTCCGCCATGGCGCAGCCTGAATAGGGGGCGATGTATTGGAGGGGGGCCACTTCGCTGGCGGAGGCGCTGACCACGGTGGTGTATTCCATCGCGCCCGCTGCGTCCAGGGTTTCCACCAGCTGAACCACGGTGGACATCTTCTGGCCGATGGCCACGTAAATGCAGATAACGTCCTTGCCCTTCTGGTTGATGATGGTGTCGGCGGCGATGACCGTTTTGCCGGTCTGGCGGTCGCCGATGATCAGTTCGCGCTGGCCCCGGCCGATGGGGATCATGGAGTCAATGGCCTTGATGCCCGTTTGCAGGGGCACGGACACCTTTTTGCGCTGGATGATGCCGGGGGCGCTGCGCTCGATGGGGCGCATTTCCCTGGCGTCGATGGGGCCCTTGCCGTCGATGGGCTGGCCCAGGGAATTGACCACGCGGCCGATCATCGCTTCGCCCACGGGAACGGACACCACCTGGCCGGTGCGCTCCACGGTGTCGCCCTCGCGGATGCCCTCGTCGGTGCCCAGCATAACGATGGCCACGGAGTTTTCCTCCAGGTTCAGGGCCATACCGTATTCGCCGTTGGGGAACTTCACCAGCTCGTTGGCCATGCACTGGTCCAGGCCGGTGGCGCGGGCGATGCCGTCGCCGATCATGATGATGGTGCCGGTGTCGCTCTGGGAGATTTTATTGCTGTAATGCTTGATCTGTTCTTTGATCAGCTTGGATATTTCTTCCGGTTTCAATTGCATCATATCACCGCTTTCCGTCCAATGTGCCGCCGGGGTCACTCACCCGCCATCGCCTGCCGGATGGCCTGCAGGCGGTGTGCCACGGTGTTGTCGTAGCGCTTGCCGTCCATCTGGAGCAGCACGCCGCCCAGAACGGAGGCATCAACCTTTTCTTTGATGACGACTTCCTTGCCGCTCATGGTTTGCAGCTTTTGAATCAGCTGTTCCCGCTGCCGTTCATTCAGGGGCTGGGCGGTGGTCACCTCGGCTTCCACCACGCCGTGCTCGCGGTTATAGCACGCCTGATAGGCGTCCGCGCACTCGGCGAACTCGTGGATGGCCCCGCGCTCCACCAGGATCTTGATGAAGTTCAGCACATACTCATGCACGCTGCCCTTGAGCGTGTCGTCCACGATGGCGACGCGCTGCTCTTTGGGCAGCGTCAGGTTGCCCAGCAGCCGGATGAAATCCCCGTTTTCCCGGAAGGATTCCTTGAGTACCTGAACTTCCCGCAGCGCGTCCCGTTCGATATGCTCCTCAGCGCACAGGGCGTACAGCCCTTCGCCGTATTCTCGTCCGAACTCCGTCACTGCTGTTCACCAACATTCTGAATGAATTCGTCCACAAAGCCGTCGTAGTCCTTCTGGTTGATTTCGCGCTCCACCACTTTGGACGCGATATCCACCGCCAGCCCGGAGATTTCGCTCCGGATATCCTGAAGCATCTGCTTCTTCTGCTGAGCGATTTCCTCTTCGGCTTTCTGCTTCACATGGCTGGCCTGGCTGTTGGCTTCGGCCACGATCTGATCGCTTTTGCGCTGCGCGGTCTGCGTGGCGGTTTTGATCAGGGTGTCGGCCTCCTGCCGGGCGGATGCCATTTTCTGCTCATATTCCTGCTTCATCTGGTTGGCCGATGTCCGGCTCTCATCCGCGTCGGAATAGATTTTGTCCACCTGCTCCCGCCGGGTCTTCATCATCGCCTGCACCGGTCCGAACAGGAACTTTTTCATAATCAGGAATATGATGAGCAGATTGCAAAGAGAGATCAGAATCTGCCAAAAGTTGACAGAAATAATTTCCAAGGATTGCATGCTCATCTCTCACCGCCTTTCTGAACGCGGGATTCCTTACTGCAGCGGAATGCCCTTGCTGACCGCCCATTCGACGGCGTTTTTCAGGATATTCACAAAGGAGCCGGGAGCCACGAAGATCAGCAGGATGCCGATGATCAGGCCGTACAGACCGGTGGTTTCAGCCAGGGCGCAGCCCAGAATCAGGGTGGAAGTGACGGCGCTTCTGCTTTCAGGCTGGCGGCCGACGGCCTCGCAAGCCTTGGCCACAGCCTGACCTTCACCGATACCAGGGCCGATACCGGCGATCAAGGCGATGCCGGCGCCGATGGCGCAGCAACCGAGAATGATACCAATTGCGATTTGAAGCATGATGGGAACCTCCTTCATTTTTCTTTCCGTTTCGTTAGATGGAGCAAAGCACGGAAAAGAGAACAGTGTTCAGAGTACAGAGTTCAGATATATATAGTTTTTGCTTTTGGTCGTTATCAAATGACACACTTTCTAATCTGTACTCTGCACTCTGTACTCTGTACTCTCGCCCTATTGCATCGTGTTACTGACAGTTTTTGTGACCGACGAAGGGCGTTACTCTTCCTCCGGCACGGCCGTGGCGATATTCATCATGGTCAGCATGGCAAAGATGAACGCCTGCATGCACCCGCTGAAGATATCGAAGTACAGGCTCAGCACGGCGGGAAGACCGATTTGCAGGAAGGGAATCTGGCCAAGGAAGCCGGGCAGCCAGCCCAGCAGCATGACGGACAAATTTCGCAGCGCGAAGGCGATCAGCACGGAAATGACCGTGCCGCTCATGACGTTGCCGTAATGACGGAAGGCCATGGAAATGGGCGTGGCAAATTCGCCGATGATGTTCAGCGGGGCAAAGAAGGGAATGGGGCTGAAAAAGCCCTTGATGTAATTCCACAGGCCGCCCTGGAGCTTATAGTGGGTGATCAGGATGAACACCAGGATGGCCCAGCCGACCACCACGTTCATGTCCGACGTGGGCGGGAACAGGCCCAGCAGGCTGCTCAGGCTGCTCAGCGCTGACAGCGCCAGGATGCCCGCCACGAAGGGCGCAAAGCCCAGAAACCTTTGGCCCATATTGTCCCTGACCAGCCCTGTTACCTTTTCCACGATCCACTCCGCGGCCAGCTGCCGCTTGGAATCCGGCACGACCTTGATGCCGTGGGTCAGGTACAGGCAGAGGCCCAGGATGGACAGCATCACCGCCCAGGAATTGATCTGGGCTGAGGTGATGGGCAAGTCCTGAATGGGCAGGGGGATCGTGAAATAAATCTGCGCGCCGGAAATCTGCACGCCCTCGGACAGCGGAGCGTCGGGGGTGGTGCACACCTTGAGCGCCATGGCCGCCAGCAGCGGCAATATGATCAGCAATAGCAGAAGGAAGTCCACAAGACGTGAACGGCTTTTACTTTCCACTGTGTTCGTTATGCCTCCTTCTGATCATTTCCGGTGAATCGCCGGAGGGTGATGAGGATGTTGGGAAACAGGAGCGGCAGCAGCGCGGCCCAGGGGTTAAAGATCTGCGTCTGGGTCACCGCCACCGCGGCAATCGCGCCGATAAGCAGCATCCGGATCACGAAGGAGGTCTGCATTTTTTTGCCTGCCTGCTTCGCTTCGTCACTGAGGGGCGCGTTCTTTTTTTCTTCCGCCTGTTCGTCCGCTTCCCCGTTTTCGTCCTGTTCCTGCCGGGGCAGCACGGGCATACTGTTCGTGACCCCCTGCACTGTCATCGCCATGGCGAAGAAATTCCCCACCGTGGCGAGATACCCCAGCGCCGCGCCGGTCAGCACCCTCCAGTCGAACTGACGCAGCACCAGGAACACGGCGATCATCAGCACGGTCAGGATGGCCGTGCCGACGGCGATTTTTTTCGTTTCCGCCTGCACGGCGGGCTCGATCTTCATGATCATTTCCTCAGATTATATTCGTTCTAAGTTCAAAGTTCCAAGTTCTAAGCAATCATGTTTTTCAATATTTCCTTAGAACTTAGAACTGAGAACTTGGAACTCGTTTATTTGGTGCCAAACAGCCTGTCACCCGCGTCGCCGAGGCCGGGCACGATATAGCCGTGGTCGTTCAGGTGTTCGTCGCAGGCGGCCACATAGATGTCCACGTCGGGATGATCCTTCTGCACCCGGGCGATGCCTTCGGGCGCGGCGATCAGATTGACCAGGCGGATGTTGCTGCAGCCGCGCTGCTTGATGAAGGTGATGGCCGCAGAGGCGCTGCCGCCGGTGGCCAGCATGGGGTCCAGCACGATCAGCTGGCGGTGCTCGGCATCGTCAGGCAGCTTGCAGTAGTATTCCACAGGTTCCAGGGTTTGGGGGTCGCGGTACAGGCCGATGTGGCCCACCTTGGCGTTGGGGATCAGGTTCAGGATGCCGTTCACCATGCCCAGGCCGGCGCGCAGGATGGGGATGATGCCGATGGGCTTGCCCGCCAGCATCTTGGTTTTCATGGGGCAGATGGGGGTTTCGATTTCCACGTCCGCCGTAGGCAGATCGCGGGTCACTTCGTACACCATCAGCATGGAAATTTCATCCAGCAGCTCGCGGAATTCCTTGCAGCCCGTGTCCTTCTGACGCATGATGCTCAGCTTGTGCTGAATGAGCGGATGATCGAAAATATGTACTTTGCTCATGGGGGTTCCTTCCTTTCGTGAAATTGGCAGTACCACGCCAAAGCGTATTTCCAATACCTTATTATAAACGATAATCGATGCCTTGACAAGCAAATTTTCGGCCAATGCCGAAAAGATGATAAAACAGCGGGGAATTATTTTCATAAAACAGTTCCATCTTGATGCCTTACGTGTTATAATAGGTTTCGGAACCGGATACGCCGGAGGCTCATTCACGCAGAAAAACGGAGGAACATTTTCGTGGCCCAGGGAGCAGAATGGAAAGTCATCCATATGTCGCACAGCGAAAAAAACGCGAAGGAAATCATCTCCCTTCTGGAGCGGGAAGGCATTCTGGCCCGTGCCAAGCAGGTGTACAAAACCGTTTCTTCGGAGGAAAACTATTACGAAATCATGGTACTCGGCTCGGAAGCGGTGGAGGCCCAACAGCTTTTGATCGAAAACAACCTGCTGATCTGACCGCGCTTTAAAGACTGCATTGCTCCTTTTCTCTTTGCCGGGAAGAGGGCTTTTTATTAAGAGGAAAATACATATGAAAATTGCCGATCTCCACATTCATTCCAAATACTCCCGCGCCACCAGCAGCGAGGGCGACGCGCCGCACCTGGATCTATGGGCGCGGTACAAGGGCATCGACCTGGTGGGCACCGGGGATTTCACTCACCCCAAATGGCGGGAAGAATTAAGGGAAATGCTCGTGGAGGACGGGGAAGGCGTGTACCGCCTCAAGGACGAATACGCCCTGCCCTGCGATATACCCCACGCGGGAGAGCCGCGCTTCATTGTGACGGGCGAAATCAGCACCATCTATAAGCGGGACGGCAAGACCCGGAAGGTGCACCACGTGATCATCCTGCCCAGCCTGGAAGCGGCGGAAAACCTGTCCCACCGCCTGGAAGCCATCGGCAACCTGCACAGCGACGGGCGGCCCATCCTGGGGCTGGACAGCCGCGATCTGCTGGAAACTGTACTGGAAAGCTGCCCGGAGGCCATCTATATTCCGGCGCACATTTGGACGCCCCACTTTTCCCTGTTCGGCGCGTTCTCCGGATTCGATACGATGGCGGAATGCTTCGGCGACCTGACGCCCCACATCCACGCCCTGGAAACGGGCCTGTCCTCCGACCCGCCCATGAACCGGCGCTTATCCGCCCTGGACGGGCATCTGCTGGTGTCCAACTCCGATGCTCATTCGCCGCAAAAGCTGGGGCGGGAAGCGAACCTGCTGACCTGTGATTTGACCTATCCCGACCTGAAAAAAGCCCTGGAAACAGGAGAAGGCTTTCACGGCACCATCGAGTTTTTCCCGGAGGAGGGCAAATACCACCTGGACGGCCACCGGGCCTGCCAGTGCTGCCTGGAGCCGGAGGAAACGGCCAGGTACGGCGGGCGGTGTCCGGTGTGCGGCAAAAAAATCACCATCGGCGTGCTGAACCGGGTGGAAGCCCTGGCGGACAGGCCCACGCCCGGCCCCATGGAAAAGCCCTTTGAAAGCCTGATTCCCCTGCCTGAATTGGCGGGCGAAGCCCTGGGCGTGTCCGCGTCCAGCAAGAAAGCACAGGCGCTATACTTTGATCTGCTCCATAAACTCGGCCCGGAATTTTCCATCCTGCGGGAAAAATCACCGGAGGAGATCGAACACGCTGGGGGCTTCTTGATGGGCGAAGCCATCCGCCGACTGCGGTCAGGGCAGGTGATCCGCCGGGGCGGGTATGACGGGGAGTACGGCGTGATTTCCGTGTTCCAGCCGGGAGAACGGGAAACCCTGCTGGGACAGACCAGCCTGCTCTCCCCCATCACTTTCAGTCCGGTGAAAAAGAAAGCGGCGCAGAAGAAAACGGAAGACCCTCAAATCGAAAAAGAAACCGCAACGGATGGTGACTTCCTGCCCAACCCCGAGCAGGAGGAAGCTATTCACGCAGAGGAAACCACCGTGGCGGTCATCGCCGGTCCCGGTACGGGCAAGACCGGCACGCTGGTCAGCCGCATCGCCTGGCTGATTGAAGAAAAGAAAATCTCCCCCAAGGAGATCACCGCCGTCACCTTCACACGTCAGGCGGCAAAGGAAATGACGGAGCGCTTGGAAAAGCGCCTGGGGAAGAAAGCCTGCCGGGGCCTGACCGTGGGCACGTTTCATCACATCTGCCTGTCCCTGCTGGAGCAAAAGCCGCTCATTTCCCGGGAGACAGCGCGGGAAATCATGTCGGAAATATTAAAGGAAAGAAAAGAAACGCTCTCCCCCGCGTCCGCTTTGGAAATGATTTCATCCGTAAAAAACGGAAAACCCGTTCCGGGCATTCCCGCCGGGCTGGCGGAACAGTATCAGGAACGCCTGCGGCAGATGAATCTGCGGGACCTGGACGACGTGCTGGCGGAAGCGCTGGAAATCCCCGCCGCGAATCAAAAGATGTTCCGGCATTTGCTGGTGGATGAATACCAGGATATCAACCCCGCCCAGCAAAAGCTGGTTTGCCATTGGAGCGAAGGCACCAGCCTGTTCGTCATCGGCGATCCCGACCAATCCATCTACGGTTTCCGCGGCGCGAACGCGGCCTGCTTCGACGAGCTCAAAGCGCTTCGACCCGATACAAAGATCATCCGCTTAAAGCAGAATTACCGTTCCACGCCGGAAATTCTGAACTGCGCCTTAGCAGCCATCAATCAGAATCCAGGAGAAAAACGGGAATTGCTGCCCACCTTGCCCAGCGGCGCTTCCGTCCGGCTGGCTACCGCGCCGGACGAACGGGCGGAATACATCTGGATTGCCAAGGAAATCGCCCGGATGGCTGGTGGCCTGGGCATGACGGAAGCGAATGAAGGGGAGCGAGCGCAGTTCGCTTTTTCCGATATCGCGGTGCTTTGCCGAACGCACCGGCAACTGGAGCAGATAGAAGCCTGCCTCAACCACGACAGCATTCCCTGCGTGGTATCAGGCCGTGGCGCGTACCTGGAAGCGGAAAAGAACCGCGCGCTGCTGGGCTTCTTTGCCGCCCTGCCGGACCCCAGGGACGAAGTCAGCCTGACCCTCGCATTGAAAGGATTGTGGCGCTGCCCGGAAGGGTTGATCCAACGCGCCTGCGCGGCAATACCTATGATACTGAAAGAAAGCCTGGATGCTTTTGAGGAATCGCTTTCCCCTTTCGACGGGCTTTCGCCCTTCGTGGACGCGGTAAAAACCTATCTTCCCAAGGTGCGGAAAGAAAAACCCCGTTCCCTGCTGGACGGTTTAGCTAAGGAAACGGGGGTTAAAGGAAAAGACGTGGAGCAGCTGTTGAACACCGCTGTGTTTTATGATTCAATGGCCGCGTTCCTGGACGCTGTCCGTGCTGGCGAGGAAGGCGACATTCTCCGTTTGAGCGGCGGGAAGCCCTCCGGCGCGGTGCGGCTGATGACGCTGCACGCCGCGAAAGGCCTGGAATTCCCCGCTGTGTTTCTGGCCGGGCTGGAGGAAGGCCAGCTTCCTTTGGTTCGCCTGAAAGAGGAAACTGATTTGGAAGAAGAACGGCGGCTGTTCTTCGTCGGCATCACGCGGGCGAAGCGCTCCCTGACGCTGGTGTGCGGCGGAAAACAGTCGCCCTTCCTGCATTGCCTGCCCAAAGAAATAGAAGCAGTTTCCGTCAAAGGTTCTCCGACCGTCCAGGCGAAACAGATCAGCTTCCTGTTTTAATGCTCAGCAGGCGTTTTCCAGGCAGCATTCTGCCCAGTGCTCCAATTGCAGCCGGTCAATGAAAGCGCTCAGATTCAGCGTGTGTTCCACTTCGTTTTGTTCGTATGCCTCAGCCAGCTCCTGGCGGGCTGCGAGCAGCTGAGCGTAAATGGCGGGATGATAAAGCTTGGTCATGGTGATCTGCCTCCTTTTGTTGAAACATAGGGATTTCTGTTTCCTGCATACAGCATACCCCGTCGAAATCACGTATGCAAGAGCGAATCCTGTCGAAAGAATGCGAATGCACCATATTTCGTTCGACAAAAAGAAGAGAGCACAAGATATTGCGGTTATTTATTTCAAAAGTATTTCAAATTGATGAAATAAATAAAGAAAAGATGAAGAAAGAGTGAAACAGAGTACGGACTGTAATGGAATTGTTTTCTTATTGTTCTTGTGCCGTCCTGCTCTTGCATAAATCTTGGAAACATGATATGATGCCCTCACGGTCAAAAATTGCCCGGCGGGCAAATTTTGACCCGGAACTAAAAACGGATGAACGCTTTGATGCGCCCCGTCGCTCCGAAAGGACATGGCGGGCATCCAAATTAAGAAAGGTGGATTTCAAACCATGGATCGCGTATATAATTTTTCTCCCGGACCCTCCGCGCTACCCCTCCCGGTACTGGAAAAGGTGAAGGCCGCTTTGCCGGTGTACGGTGAAATGGGCATGAGCGTGATGGAAATGAGCCATCGCTCCCCCATGTACCAGGCGATTATCGACGACACGGAAGCCCGGCTTCGCGCTTTGATGCATATTCCGGACACCTATTCCGTGCTGTTCCTCCACGGCGGTGCGACAATGCAGTTCGCTTCCGTGCCCCTGAACCTGGGCGTCAAGGGCGTGGCTGACTATATCGACAGCGGCAACTTCGCTCACGGCGCGGCCGGCGAAGCGGCAAAGTACCTGAAGGTGAACGTGGTGGCTTCCTCCCGGGATGACAATTATGTGTACATTCCCGAGTGGGAAGGCAAGCTGAACGACGATGCGGACTACCTGCACATCACCACCAACAACACCATTTACGGCACCCACTACACCAAGCTGCCCGAAGGCAAAGCGCCCCTGGTCGCCGACATGAGCAGCAACATCCTGGGCGAAGCCTATGACATCAACAAGTTCGGCGTAATCTACGCGGGCGCGCAGAAGAACATCGGCCCCGCCGGCCTGTGCGTGCTGATCGTGCGGAAGGACCTGCTGGGCCATGCCGCGGCCAACTGCCCCAAGGTGCTGAACTGGACCACCCAGACCGACAACGGCAGTATGCTCAACACCCCCAACACCTTCGCCATCTATGTGGCCGGGCTGTGCATGGAATGGCTGCAGGCCCAGGGCGGCGTGGAAGGCATCGAGAAGGTCAACAAGGAAAAGGCAGCCATGCTGTATGACTTCCTGGACAACAGCGCCGTGTTCAACGCCACCGCCCAGAAGGAATTCCGCTCCATCATGAACGTCACCTTCGTCACCGGCGACAAGGACAAGGACGCCGCGTTCGTCAAGTTCGCCGTTTCCCGGGGCCTGGTCAACCTGAAGGGCCATCGCAGCGTCGGCGGTATGCGCGCCAGCATTTACAACGCCATGCCCATCGAAGGCGTCAAGGCGCTGGTGGAAACGCTGAAAGCGTTTGAAATGAACGGCTGACGTTTTCAAAATAGAGGAATAATATGGCAGGTACATATCGGTATAGTTTTCCTTTTGATTCCTCTCAAGCCCGGGGGGCTGCGGGCGGCTCCCTGTTTCTCACGCTGCTGATGCTCTTCGTCATGTGGCGTATCTTTACAAAGGCGGGAGAAAAGGGCTGGAAATGCCTGATTCCCATCTATAACGTCTACATTCTGTGGCGCATCGGCTGGAACACCGAAAAGTTCTGGACAGTTTTTGCTGGCTCCCTGATCGTTTTTGTACTTGCTGGAATTCTGTCGGCATTTGGAGAAACAGGAAGAATGCTGATTGCCTTGCTGGTAATCGGCTGGAGTGCCTACACGATTTACTGTACCTTCAAAATGGCGATTATCATGGCACATCGGTTTGGCAAGTCCAGCGCGTTTGGGGTGCTGGGGCTGGTTATTTTCTCTGTGATCGGCTTTCCCATACTTGCCTTTGGCAGCGCGGATTACGATCAGGCGCGGGACGAAGGCTGACATATACCCATTACCATCAACAATTCAGGAGGTTCGACCTGTGTATAAAATTCAGACCTTGAACAATATTTCTCCCATCATCCATGAAGTTCTGTCCGCCGACCAATACACGGTGTCTGCCGAGGAACCCACCCCCGACGCCATCCTGGTGCGCAGCGCAGCCATGCACGATATGGTCCTGCCGGATTCCCTGCTGGCCGTCGCCCGCGCGGGCGCCGGCGTTAACAACATTCCGATTCAGAAGTGCTCCGAGCAGGGCATCGTGGTGTTCAACACCCCCGGCGCCAACGCCAACGCCGTGGCCGAGCTGGTCATCGCGGGCCTGCTGCTCTCCTCCCGCGACATCGCGGGCGGCATTGCCTGCGTCAAGGAAAATAAGGACGCCGAGGGCCTGGAAAAGCTGATGGAGAAGAAAAAGAGCCAGTTCGTCGGCCCTGAGCTGCGGGGCAAAAAGCTGGCCGTCATCGGCCTGGGCGCCATCGGCGCGCTGGTGGCCAACGCCGCCGCTCGCGGCATGGGCATGAACGTGGTGGGCTACGACCCCTATATTTCCGTGCAGCACGCCTGGCAGCTGAGCACCTCCATCCACAAGGCCGACACCATGGAAGAAGCGGTGCAGGACGCGGATTACATCACCTTCCATATCCCGCTTGTGGATTCCACCCGGGGCACCATCAACAAGGCCTTCATCAACAGCCTGAAAAAAGGCGTGCGCATCATGAACTTCTCCCGCGGTGAACTGGCTGTTCCCGAGGACGTGAAGGAAGCCATTGAGGAAGGCCAACTGGCGGGCTATGTGACGGACTTTGCCTGCAACCTCCTGGCCGATATGCCCCATGTGGTGTGTCTCCCCCACCTGGGCGCGTCCACCCCGGAAAGCGAAGAGCGCTGCGCCGAAATGGCTGCCAGCGAGATCAAGGATTATCTGGAAAAGGGTATCATCCACAACAGCGTGAACCTGCCCGAAATCACCCTGGGCGTTCCCGAAGGCACCCGCATTCTGGTCATCCACAAGAATGTGCCCGGCGTGGTGAGCAATGTTTCCAGCCTGATTTCCGGCCGGGGCATCAACATCCAGAACATGCTCAACAAGAGCCGGGGCGACATGGCCGTGTCCGTGCTGGAACTGACCCAGCAGCCGGACGACACCCTCGTTGCCGCCCTGAGCAAGCTGAACAATGTTGTCCGCGTACGGGTATTGTAATATGATTCATTGATAGAAAAAGGATGCCGGGAAACGGCATCCTTTTTTTGTGGTGTAGCCGGTTGAATGTTTTTCCGTTTTCACGCCCGATTTGCAATTTCCCCTGTTCCGTGTTATAATTTCCGCAGGAGAGGCGGCTTCCTTTCCTATGTCAACGCAAAATTGGAGGGAATCTGTTTGGAAGACCCGATTGGCCGATGGTTGATTGAAATTGGTTTGATGCTGCTTTGCGCGCTGCTGGCGCTGTGCCAGGCGGCGCTGACTCATGCGAACGAAAGCAAGCTGCGCGCCGCTGCCCAGGAGGGTGATGGACGGGCGAAAAAGCTGCTGCCCTATCTGGAAAAGCCCGAACCCGTGATTGCCCTGCGGGGGCTGCGCACGCTGTTTTTGCTGTTTTTCGGCGTCTGGGGCGTGCAATTGTTTGAGTATATGGGCCTGCCCTTCGCGGGCGCGGCCGTGGTGTTCTGCCTGATCGCGGCGCTGGTGATCATGACGCTGTGCAAGCTGACGCCGGAAAAGATCGGCAAGCGCCGGGCGGATGAAATCGCTTTGGCCCTGCAGCCCGTCATTTCCTTCGTTACCCGCGCCATGACGCCCTTCACCCTGCTGGAGCAGTGGGCCGCCCGGGGCGTGGTGCGCCTGTTCGGCATCGATCCCCACGCGAAGGACGAGGAAGTGACGGAGGAGGAGATCCGCGCCATGGTGGACATCGGCGGAGAATCCGGCGTGATCGAAAGCAACGAGCGGGACATGATCAAAAACGTGTTCGAGTTTGGCGATCTGACCGCCGCCGACTGCATGACCCACCGCACCGACGTGACTTCGATCTGGATCGGCGACGACCAGGAAACCATCCTGGACACCATCAAGGAAAGCGGCCTGTCCCGCTTCCCGGTATATAACGACGATATTGACGATATTGTCGGCGTGCTGTCCACGCGGCAATACCTGCTCAACATGAGCGAAAGCAAGCCCAAATCCCTGAAATCGCTTTTGCGCGACGCCTACTTCGTTCCGGAAACCGTTCCCGCCGAGGTGCTGCTTCGTAACATGCAGCACGTAAAAACCCACATCGCCATTGTGGTGGACGAATACGGCGGCATGAGCGGCATTGTGACGATGGAAGATTTGCTGGAAGAAATCGTGGGCAACATCTACGACGAGTTCGACCCCGCCGCCGAGACGGAGATTCAGCCCCTGGGCGGCGACACCTGGCGTATCAGCGGTTCCGCTGATTTGGAAGCCGTGTCCGAGGAGCTGAATGTGACGCTGCCTCAGGACGAGGATTACGACACCCTGGGCGGCCTGATTTTCAGCCGTTTCCGTTCCATCCCTGAGGATGGCTCCACCCCCAGCCTGACCCTGTATGCCACCGAGGACGGCGAAGCCCCGGAGGAAGGCTCAGCAGATACCCTGGAGATCCAGGTGGAAACCATCGAGGACCGCCGCATCGAGTGGGCGCGGGTGCACGTCATCCGGGCAGAGCGGGAAAACGAGGACGCGGAGGCAGAGGATTAATATTATATCTTCTAAAATACTAAGAATTTTGAAGAGGAACAGTATAAACAGCAAAAAGCCACAGCAACTTACAAACTTGCTGTGGCTTTTGCGTTTGATGGCATCAAAGATTGAGCAGGGCTTCCAGGGCTTCATTATTTTCCGCCTGAACGAACAGGGGCAGCAAGGTGTTCATGGCCTCTGCGGCGGACATATCCTTGATCATGTCCCTGAGTTTCTGGGACAGCGCCTGTTCCTTATCCGTCAGCAGCCATTCATCATGGATCGTGGCGCATTTATCCAGCTGCATCAGCATGGGTTGGTTCGCACCCTGCTGCCGAAGGACGCAGGACATATTGCCGTTGCCCTCAAAGCTCTGAGCGATCGCGGCATCCAAATCGTTTCCATTATCGGTGATCATGGTGGCCAATACGGTCAGGTTGCCGCCCTCGCGGGTATTCCGTGCCGCGCCGAAAAACCGTTTGGGCTTGTTCAGCGCGCCCGCAGCCAGGCCGTTGCTCAGGGTGCGGGCATTGAACGGCGCGATGGTGTTGCACGCGCTGGCCAGCCGGGTCAGGCTGTCCACCAGCAGCACCACGTCCTTTTTCTGCTCCGTCATGCGCATGGCGCGCTCCAGAGCCAGTTCCGCAGCGCGCACCTGGTTTTCGGGCGTTTCGTCAAAATTCGCGTAAGCGATATCGCATTCCATCCCGTCCGCCATCTCGGTCACTTCCTCGGGCCGTTCGTCCAGCAGGAGCAGCATCAGATGCGCCTTGGGATGATTCTTGCTGATATGGGCGGCGAGCTTTTTGATCAGTGCTAGCCGATCCACCCGGGAAGAACAGCTGAGCATGGCGCGCTGTCCAAAGCCTACGGGGCACAAAAGGTCGATCAAACGGAGAATCGGGTCGTTTTCCTTTTTTCCGCTCAGCGTCATCCGCTTCTTGGGATAGATGGGCGTCAGTTCTTCAAAGCGGGCCCTCACCGGCATTTCGTCCGGCAGAGCGCCGTTGATTTCCGTGATGTACAGCATGGCGCTGTAACGGTCGTTTTCACGCTGGGGGCGGACTTTGCCGGTGATATAATCGCCCGTGCGCAGGGAGAAACGACGGATTTGCGCGTTGGAAATATACACGTCCTGTTTGCCGGACAGGTAGTGATTCGTGCGCAGGAAGCCATAGCCGTCGGGATGCACTTCCAGCACGCCTTCCCCGTCAAAGCAGTCGCCCGCCGCCAGAATTTCGGACAGGCCGGGATTTGCCTGCTGCTCGCGGTGCGCCGGATAGGCCGGCTGGGGCGCATAGCCGTAACTGCCCTGGCTATACCCTTGATTTGCCGGGGCGCCGGTATAGTCCTGCTGCATGGGCGTGCCATATCCCCGGTAGGGGTCCGTTTCCTGTTGAGGCTGCTCGGGGCCAAAGCGGTTCACGTAGGTCGGCTGCTGCTGAGGGCGCTGTTGCGCCCGGGTATCGGGGCGGGAATAGCCGCGCTGCTCCTGCGGCACAGGCGGTATGGAATGCTGCCAGGAGGTGGGATTGGCAGACCGCTGATAGCCGGGATTCTGCGCCTGATAGGTGCGCGGATTATGCCAGGCGCGGGAGCCTTCCATGGTGAAGGCAGGCGCTTTGGCGGAAATCGTATTGAGAGAGGAGCCAGGGGCAGGCGCGGGATTCGAGGCCGGCGCGGGACGGGATATCATTCGCGTGGAAGAACGCAGGGACGGATTGGCCGTAAGCACGGGCACATCGTCCTCCTCGTCCACTTCTTCATCGTCGGTAATAATCGCGGCACTGCGGATCGGCCGGGAAACAGGCTCCTGTTCCTGAGGAGCGGATTCGGCTGGAGCAATTTCCGGTGTAGCTTCCGCAGGCGTTGAGGCAGCGGCCGCCGCGGCTTCTTTCAGTTTTTCCACAATACCCTGCTTGTTGATGCCCGCGCCGAGCTTGACGCCCATCTCCTTGGCCTTTTGGCGCAGTTCGATCACGGACATTTTTTCAAAGGACTCGCTCATTCATTTCCTCCTTGAATTGATACGGCAATTTGATGAAATGGCAAACAGAATGATTCCGTTCGAAACCGAACGGATGAAGGGGCAGGGAGTTATCCATTTTGATGAAAAAACCAACTGACAAAGGCTTTCATTGCATACTTCTTTCTTACGAAATTGAACGGCGCGTTGCATTTTTATGCCGTTGAGAATATTATATCAAATCCAAATTGGAATTTCAACCGAATTCATGAAATTATTTTTCAGCGTCTCCCTGCAAGCAAAAAAGACCCGCACGATTCAACGGGCCGATTCGGAATCAATGATTATTCTTTATTGATTGCGTAGGTACATTCGTCGCCGTTCTTTTCTCCTATACGTTTTGCAGGACGAGCCTTCGGTTCGATCCCGCGAAGTGTCATACCCAGGCGCTCCATCACGTTTCTGGAGGGCTGGTTGCGGCTGTCGCAGTGGGCGATGACGGTGTCCGCACCCATGATCTCAAACGCGGCCCGCATCAGCTCCCGCCCCGCTTCTGTGGCGTAACCCTTGCCCCGGTACTCAGGCAGCAGAATCCAGCCGATCTCCGCCGTGCCGGGTTCACCCTCCACCCATTCCACGCTGCCGTCGCCGATGGCTTCGCCGGTGTCTTTCAGCACCAGGCAGAATTCCCGGGCGCGGATGGGCGACTTTTTCCAGTTTTTGATCGCGTAATCCAGGAATCGCCGGGCGTCCGCTTCCGGCGTCATTCCGATTCGTCCCCAGTAATACAGATATTCTGTAGTCTTAGGGTCAGAAGAAATGCGCAGAATCAGGGGATAGTCCGTTTCTGTGAAGGGGCGCAGGATAAGACGTTCCGTTTCCAGATGGTCAAATACTTTGTAACTGCCTGTCATTTTGATTCTCCTGTAAGGTAGGGTCATAAGATGGGCACTTCAAACAACGACTTATATATTTGCAGAAGAGAACCAACCCCAAGCCTTCCCCTCGGAGGGGAAGGTGGGCCGCGCGGAATCAAGATTGAGAGAAAAGTCAAGCAGTTTCGCGCGGCTCGGATGAGGTGAACTCACCCGACAATATATGAACAAGTAACAGGGAGGAGCACCTCATCCGTCAGGCGCGAATTGACTTGATCACACTTTCCATCTTACTTCCGCGCCTGCCACCTTCCCCTGCGAGGGGAAGGCTTTTGGTTACGTCTTTCTCACTTGTATTATAGAATTAAATTGTCCGCTCAACCACCGAAATAGTTCTTAAGAAAAAAGCTGCTTTACCTTGATGGAAAAGCAGCTCTTTTCTTCGCTCGTTACTGGGCGGCGGTCTCGGTGGGATGCACGGAAACCTGCTTCTTGAACTTGCCCTTGCGTTCGAACTTCATCACGCCGTCCGCCTTGGCGAACAGGGTGTCGTCCTTGCCGATGCCCACGTTCATGCCGGGCAGGATCTTGGTGCCGCGCTGACGGACCAGGATGTTGCCGGCCAGCACGAACTGGCCGTCAGCCCGCTTCGGGCCCAGGCGCTTGCTTTCGCTGTCGCGGCCGTTCCGGGTGGAACCCATACCTTTTTTATGGGCGAAAAGCTGAAGATTGAGCTTCAACATGATTGTTACCTCCATATTTACAATTCGTTGAGAAGAAGATACCGGGGATACTCTTCCGCAATATCGCGCAGCCCCTGACGCAGGGTTTGCAGGATCACCTGGGCGTCGTGGCCGCCTCCCTTAGGGAGAGCCAGGAACATGTTCCCATCCTTCGCTTTCACCACCGGCTTGATGCCCGCCACCGATTCCAGCGCGTTTGCGCAGGTGGTGGTCAGCACTGAAACGGCGGCGCAGACGATGTCGTATCCCGCTTCGGCGTACCCGGCGTGGCCTAAAGCCTCAAAGCCGGTGATGCGCCCATCCTGGGTGTGCAGCGTTACGCGGATCATGGTGTTCAGGCGTTGACGCCGGTGATTTCCACCTGGGTAAAGGGCTGACGGTGGCCAGCCTTGCGGCGATAGTTCTTCTTGCTCTTGTACTTGAAGACGACGATCTTTTCGCCCTTGCCGTGGCGAACGATTTTGCCGGTCACGGTGGCGCCGGTGATGTAGGGGTTGCCCACTTCGATGGTCTCGCCGGAGAGCATCATCACGGGGAACGTGACCACTTCGCCCACTTCATTTTCCAGCTTTTCGATGTAGATGGTGTCGCCCTCGGACACCCGATACTGTTTGCCGCCAGTCGCAATAATCGCGTACATTTCAGCAGCACCTCCTATTATTTCTCGCCGGGCTTCCACGGAGGGAAAGGAGGCGTATTTCAGCCATGGGGCAGCGCGGACGCGCTTTAACAAGCCCCTCCCGAGCGGATTACCGAAGAAGTATAACACGAAAGGAAGGGAATGTCAATCGTTTTTCCACGAAAAAAATGGAAATTATGCGGCGGAAAAGGTTGACAAACCAAGAAAAACCGATGTACAATATCACGTTGGTTTCTGAACCGACTGGAGGGAGAAGACTGATTTATGATTCGGAACGATATCCGCAATATCGCTATTATCGCCCACGTTGACCACGGCAAGACCACTTTGGTGGACCAGATGCTGCGCCAGGGCGGCGTGTTCCGCCAGAACCAGCAGGTGGCCGAGCGCGTGATGGACTCCAATGACCTGGAGCGCGAGCGCGGCATCACCATCCTGGCCAAGAACACCGCCGTGCATTATGAGAACGCCAAGATTAACATTGTTGACACCCCCGGCCACGCCGACTTTGGCGGCGAGGTGGAGCGCGTGCTCAAGATGGTGGACGGCGTGCTGCTGCTGGTGGACAGCTTTGAGGGCCCCATGCCCCAGACCCGCTTCGTGCTGCAAAAGGCCCTGGGCCTGAAGCTGCCCGTGCTGCTGGTCATCAATAAGGTGGACCGCCCCGACGCCCGCTGCGAGGAAGTGGTGGACGAGCTGGTGGACCTTTTGATCGAGCTGGACGCCGATCCGGAAACCCTGGACAGGCCCATTATTTACGCCTCCGCCCGCACCGGCACGGCGACCCTGGATTTAAGCCAGCCCGGCACCGATCTGCGGCCCCTGTTTGACGCTATCATGAAGTATATCCCCGCCCCCGAAGGCGACCCCGACGGCCCGGCGCAGGTGCTGATTTCCACCATTGACTACAACGATTATGTGGGCCGCATCGGCATCGGCCGCATCACCCGCGGCACGCTGAAGGACAACATGATGGTGGTGCGCTGCAACGCGCAGAGCGAGCAGGTATCTCCGCCCTGGCGCTTGACAGGCCTTTCCCTTTATGACGGCTTAAAACGCGTCCCTGCTGAGGAAGTGAGCATGGGCGACATCGTGGCGCTCACCGGCCTTGCCGACATTTCCATCGGCGACACGGTCTGCGACCCGGCCACCCCCGAACCCCTGCCCTTCGTGGCCATCACCGAGCCCACCGTGACCATGACCTTCTCCGTGAACGATTCCCCCTTCGCGGGCAAGGAAGGCACCTACGTCACCAGCCGCCATCTCCGCGCCCGGCTGTACCGGGAGCTGGAAACCGATGTGTCCCTGCGGGTCAAGGACGGCGAAACACCCGACCAGTTTGAAGTGTGGGGCCGCGGCGAACTGCACCTGTCCATCCTGATCGAAACCATGCGGCGTGAGGGCTACGAGTTCCAGGTGAGCAAGCCCGAGGTCATTTACCGCTACGAAGACGGCCGCAAGCAGGAGCCCGTGGAGCGCATGGTGGCCGATGTGCCCCAGGCCTATGCCGGGGCCGTGATCGAAAAGATCGGCCGGCGGCGCGGTACGCTGGAAACCATGGGCGGCGGCGACCGGGTGCGCCTGGAATTCCTGGTGCCCAGCCGGGGCCTCTTTGGCTATCGCTCTGAATTCATGACTGACACCCGGGGCGAAGGCATCATGAGCTCCGTGTTCGATCATTACGAGGATTACAAGGGCGACATTCCCCACCGCAACGTGGGCGCCCTGGTGTGCTATGAAACCGGCGAAACCACCCAGTACGCCCTGTTCAACGTGCAGGACCGCGGCACCCTGTTCATCGGCAACCAGGTGCCCGTGTACGGCGGCATGATCTGCGGCGAATCCAGCCGCCCCGGCGACATCGTGGTGAACGTGTGCAAGGCCAAGCATGTCACCAACATGCGCAATGCCTCCGCCTCCGAAGACAGCCTGCGTTTGGTCAGTATCCATCCGCTGACGCTGGAAGAATGCCTGGAGTTCATCGACGACGACGAGCTGCTGGAAATCACCCCCAAGTCCCTGCGGATGCGCAAGCGCACCCTGAGCCACGAGCAGCGCGCCAAAGCCGCCGCGAGGGCCAAGCAGTAAACCAAACCAGCATATCAAAAGAACGACGGACATTGGGCCGCCGTTCTTTTTTTCATGTGATTGTACTATACTTTCCGCTCCAGATTTGTTATTCAAGGGTAAATTATAGCCAGCTCAAAGGAGACGCTGGGGGCTGCGCGCCCCCAGACCTGCGCCAGGGTCCTGAGGACCCTGGACTCGCAACTGGCGAAATAACGTAGATGGGAAAAGCAGACAAGCTCCGCCTGGCGCGCTGGGATGACGAAAAGTTTGAGGGCTTCTGGCCCAAGAAAGCCCGGGAACATCCGCAGGGGAAAGTAAACTTTCCCCTGCGGATGATTCCCTGGCTTTCCCCGGATGCAAAGCATCCGGGTTGGCGGCTTCGCCGCCGGGCCAGAAGCACCATGATACCAATCCAATCTTCCGCGTTTCTCCCCGCTTCTGCGGGAACCAAGCTTTTTTCAAATTCAAGCAGTCTCCGCTATTGCGGGTCCAGGGGGATCATCCCCCTGGTGCAGGTGCACGAGGGCCGCACAGGCCCTCGTTTTGTCGTGACCCTTTGTAACAAGCCTGTTATGATGATAGAAAACGCAAAGAAAAAGCTCAGATCAGGCCCATACTCTTCATTGCGAACACGAACAGGAAGGTGGTCAGGATACAGAAGGCGCTGGAAATGGCCACGAGCTCAGCGGCCAGCTCGCCGTCGCCGCCCATCTGCTGCGCCATAGGGTAGGATGAAACCGCAGTCGGCGCGCCGAAGGCGATATAGGTGCAGGCCAGGGCCACGTCCCGCAGGCCGATGGCGATGCCGATGCCCACGAACACCAGGGGCGAAACGATCAGCTTCCAGGGCACGGCGATCAACAGCTGCTTCATGTGCCCCTTCGCGCTGGCAAACTGGATGGCGCCACCCAGGGTAAAGAGCGCCAGCGGAGTGGCCACCTTCGCCAGGTCCGCCATGGTGGTGCGAATGAAGGCCGGGGGCTGGAAGCGCAGCAGCCAGAACGCATAGCCGAACACCGTGCCAATGATCAGCGGGTTTTTCAGAATGTTCAGCAGCACCTTCCCAAGACGGATTTCCCCATCCCCGAACACGCACAGGGCCACGACGGAGAGGATATTGTAAACCGGGATGGTGACGATCACCATCAGCGACGCCAGGGACGTGTCCCTGCCTGGAAACAGCATTGCCACCAAAGGAATGCCGAAAAAGGCGTAATTGCCCCGGGCCATGCCCTGGATCATGACGCCGATTTTTTTTCGGTCTTTTTCAATGCGCGGAATCAGCAGAAACAGGATGCCGAAATCCGCCGCCAGGCCGATGGCGGCCAGCAGGAACGCGTTCACCGAAATCGCGGTGTCATACGGCGTGTTCATCACGCTGACGCACAGGCTCACCGGCAAAAAAATCTTGAACACCAACTGATTCACACCCTTGACCAGCGTCTCTGTCAGCAGACCGACGCGGCGGCAGAACCACCCCAGCGACATGAGCAGCAGCAGGGGCAGCACTGTGTTGAGCGCGAACAGAAAATCACTCATGCTATTCTCTCCTTTGTTTCCCGCTGTATCCGCTTACTTCCGTTCAATCACAGGGCTGTTTTTCAGCACGGTCTGGATACGGTTCAGCGACCGCTGCATCACTTCCTTTTGCTGGGTGCTCATGCTCTCGGGGGGCGGATCGGCGCTGCAAACCAGGCGATACTGCATCTGTCCGCCGACGCTTTGACGCCAGATATAAGTAGGGGTGTATTCGAGCGCTTCAAAGTGCGTCACGCCCTGTTCGTCGCTGCGGATGCTCATGTGCAGCAGCAGGCCGCAGATGTCAAATGCCTCCCGGGATTCCGACAGCAGTGTCCCCAGGGAATAAGCGACAAAAGCGGTATGGTTTTTTCCATCCGGCCCGTTGCAGTAAATCAGCTCCATGGGCAGCACGCGGCTGGGGCGCGTGCCCAATATCACGTCCGCGCCCATTTCAGCCAGGGATTGGGCCGTCGTTCGCTGCGCGTTGGTCACGGAGGCGGCGTCCTGCTTCCCCCAATACATACACACGATGACGCATCGCGCGCCCTGGTTCCGGGCGGACTGGATGTCCGCGCGGGCCAGACCCTCGTCATAGAGGGCGAAGAAAGAGTTGGACCGGCCTAACTCGTTTTTGCCTTTGGAGGTGAGCACGTCGGTATAGGACAGAATAGCCACCGTTCCGCCGTTGACCTGCACCAGCCGGGTTCTGGAAGCGTCGTCGGTGCTGACGCCCACACAGCCAAGCTGACGGCTGTTGAGCGTGGACACAGTTTCGTCCAGACCTTTCGCGCCCAGATCCAGAATGTGTTCGGTGGCAAGCGCCACCTGGTCAAACCCCATGGCCTGAAGCGCGATCGCGGCTTCGCCGGGAGCGAGGTTGTCGCTGTATTTGCGGTCGGTGGAATTGACGGTCTGCGGCAGGGTAACCAGGTTGATGTCGCTGTATATTCTCGCGCGGATGGGCTGAACCACAGGTTCATAGCTCAGGGTCTTTTCGGTTTTGTTGTAAACGGAATCCGAAATATCGCTCTGGAAGGACAGCAGCCCGCCAGCAGTCAGCGTGAACGAGAAGGGCTGGTACGGATCGCTCACCGGTGCGGCCGTCACAGGCGCCGGGGTTGCTGGCGCGGCCGTCACAGGCGCGAGCGTGACCGTCACGGTGCGCACGTTGATTTGAGGTTCAGCGTCCCCTCCGCCCGCGTTCTGCATAAAGGAGTGCACCGCGCCAATCACACGCTGTGCGTCCATGCCGCCGTCCGCGCTGCCGCGAATCCTGCCAAACATAAAAACGCAGCCTGCAATGACCGCCGCCGTGAGGCAAAGAGTCAGGATGCTGCCCAAGGATAACCCGCGACGCTTTTTGCGCATGAAGCCCCTCCAAGTTTTTCAGGCAGGAGGCAGGAGGTTTATTTGCCTATCATATGAAGCAAACGCGTTTCTCCGTTGAGAAAACAATCTAAAACTTCCTGTCTCCTACTTCCTACCTCATATTATCTTTCCACCCGGATCATGCTTTCCACCTGCACATCGTCGGAGGCGATGGCGGCCAGGGCCTTGCGGATGGCGCACTCGCCCGCGTCGTGGGTGATGAGCACGATCTGCGCGTGGCCGTCCACAGCGTCCCGCTGCATGAGGTTGCGGATGCTGATGCCCTCGTCCCCCAGGCAGGCGGTGATGCGGGCCAGCACGCCGGGCCGGTCGCTGGCGGTCAGGCGGACATAGAAGCTGCAATGCCAGTCGTCGGTCACGGTCAGGCCCTCGGCCAGCTCGTTGGTATTGCGGAAGGTGGGATGCCGGGGGGTATCCCGGGACACGGCGTAAAGCATATCCGCCACCACCGCGCTGGCGGTGGGCGCGCTGCCCGCGCCGCGGCCGAAGAGCATCATGTCGTCGCAGGCGTGGCCGTGAAGGAAAATGGCGTTGAAGCTGCCGTTCACGGAGGCCAGCGGATGATCGTCGGGGATGAAGGTGGGATGCACCCGGGCGTCGATCACGTCGCCGCTGCGCTTGGCGATGGCCAGCAGCTTCAGGGTGTAGCCCAGTTCCTTGCCGAAGGCAATGTCCGCCGCGCTCACCTGGGTGATGCCCTGGCGGTAAATCACGTCAAAGGGCACCCGGGCGTGGAAGGCAAGGGAGGAGAGAATGGACAGCTTATAAGCCGCGTCGAAGCCCTCCACGTCGCTGGTGGGGTCGGGCTCGGCCAGGCCCAGGCGCTGGGCGTCGGAAAGCACTTCGGCATAGTCGCTGCCCTCCTGGCTCATGCGGGTGAGGATATAGTTGGTGGTGCCGTTCACGATGCCCATCATTTCCTCGATGCGGTTGGACATGAGGGAATCCAGGGTGGTGCGGATAATGGGGATCGCGCCGCAGACAGCTGCCTCATAATAGAGGCCGCTGCCGTGCTTTTCCGCTGCCGCCTGGAGGATATGCCAGTTCAGGGCCAGCGCCATTTTGTTGGCGGTGACCACGGTTTTGCCCATTTCCAGGGCGCGGAGCATGTACTGAGTCGCGGGGGTTTCGCCGCCCATGAACTCCAGCACCATTTCGATCTCCGGGTCGTCCGTCACCTGGGCGGGGTCGGTGGTGAGCAGTTCTTCGGGAACCACCTGGTCCCGCTTCTTCTTCACGTCCCGCACCAGGATGCGCTTGACGTCGAACTCCACGTCGCTGCGGTGCAGAATATCGGCCTTGAATTCGTTCAGCAGCTTCCACACACCGCAGCCGATGTTGCCGCAGCCCAGGAAACCCACGGATACCTTTCGCATGTGCTTGTCCTCTCCTTGTTTTCAGGTAGCAGGCAGCAGGCAACAGGCATTAGATATAGATCGCTGAAATCATTTTTCTAACGCCTACTGCCTACAGCCTATTGCCTCATATTCTTTTCATAAATCAGTCTGAGTCCCTTGAGCGTAAGCAATCCGTCGATGTGGTCGATGACGCCGGATTTTCCGGCGATCAAACGCGCCATGCCGCCGGTGGCGATGACCTGGGCGTTGGGGCAGCCCATTTCCCGGCGGATCTCGTTGACCAGATAGATCACCTGGCCCACGTAGCCGTTGATGACGCCGGACTGCAGATTGGCGATGGTGGTTTTGCCGATCACCCGCTCGGGCATGACCAATTCAAAATGGGGCAGCTTGGCCGTGCCGGACACCAGCGCTTCGCTGGTCAGCTTGATGCCGGGGCAGATGCACCCGCCCAGCAGCGCCCCGTTTTCATCCAGCGCGCCGAAGGTGGTGGCGGTGCCAAAGTCAATATACACGCAGGGACCGCCGTACAGGGTATAGGCCGCCACCGCGTTGCAGATACGGTCCGAGCCGATCTCCCGGGGATTGTCGTACTTGATGTCGATGCCCGTTTTCACCCCCGGCCCCACCGTCATGGGGTCGATGCCGAAGTAATCCCGGCACATGTGCTCCACGGTAAAATTGATCGTGGGCACAACGGACGACAGGATGATGCCGTCCACCTGCCCGCGGTCGATCCTTTCATGGTCGAACAGCTGGGTGATCATCACGCCCAGCTCGTCGCTGGTGTATTTCCGGGTGGTGGACAAGCGCCAGTAATGCACCATTTCCGGCCCGTCAAACAGGGCGGTTTTGATGTTGGTGTTGCCAATGTCGAGGGTGAAGAGCATTTGTCATTCTCCTTTAGGGAAAGAGCATTTTTTGAGAGAACAGAGTTCAGAGTACAGAGTGCAGATGAAGATAGTGAACCAATGGTTCAGTGCGGGGCAATTATGTTTTGAAAACACAAAACAATCTGTACTCTGCACTCTGTACACTGAAAACTCATGCAAAGTCTGTCAAATGAGCTTTGCCTTTTTCAGCGCCGCGCCTACCGCGCCGGTGACCACCGCTGCCACGATCATTTCCACCACGGCGTTGATGCCAACGGAGGCGATGATGAACGCGATCACACTGCGGCCCGCCATCATGTTCTGGATGTATTCGGTGTTGCCGAACAGCAGCACCAGACTGGACATGAACAGCAGGGTGTTGAAGAAGGCGGCGGAAAAGCCGGTGATGAGGCAGGAAAGATAGATGTTCAGCTTTTTGCTGAGCGCCCTGTAAACCAGCGCCGCCAGCACGCCCACCAGCACCCGGCTGACGAACCGCTGAATGAACGCAAGCACCGGGCTGATGCCTGCCAGCACAGCGCCCATGCCGCTGTAGCCCACCAGGCCGAAGCATTGCAGGAAGCTGATCAGTCCGAACACGCCGCCGATGATCGCCCCGCCCGGCACGCCCATGGCGATGGCCGCGATGGCGACGGGGATCATGTTAAAGGTGATGGACAGGCCCGCGGGCTGGGGAATGTTCACATAACCCAGCACGATCAGCAGGGCGGTGAGCAGGGCGTACAGGGACAGTTGGATGGTTTTGGAACTCCGTTTTGCAGTTGTCATGATTGTTTCCTCCGTTCAAGTTCTTTTCAGATACCCGACGATTTGGGGATCCCTTTTTCACGCCTGTCCAGCCCCGGCAGGGTACCGGCATACGGCGTGCATCCTATTATACCAGATGCACCCATGAATGTCAAAAAAGTGAATGGGAAAAACAGCGAAGATACAGGGAGATCATCCGTCAAATTGTAAATTATTTCGGAATGATTACGCCTTTGTTTCATCTTTGGTTGCAAACGGATGCGGATTTTGGTATACTACGGGTTGGGACGCTTGTCCCGCTTCCTACAACATCATTGGTTTTCTGTCGTTTTTGATATTCTGAAGGGAGATTATCGTATTATGCAGTCTGCTACCGCTCAAGCCCAGACCCGCCCTCTGGTATATGCCCTGCAGCAGAACATCCGCCAGGTGATCGTGGGCAAAGACGACGCCATCGAGCTGATGCTGATCGCACTCATCTGCCGGGGCCACGTGCTGATCGAGGACGTGCCCGGCGTGGGCAAGACCACCATGGCAGCGGCGCTGGCCAAGAGTCTCCAGTGCAGCTTCAAGCGTATCCAGTTCACCCCCGACGTGACGCCCTCCGACGTGACGGGCTTTACCATGGTGAACATCCAGACCGGCGACATGGAATTCAAGCCCGGCGCGGTGATGAGCCAGATCGTGCTGGCCGACGAAATCAACCGCACCTCCCCCAAGACCCAGTCCTCCCTATTGGAAGTAATGGAAGAAGGCCAGGTGACGGTGGACGGCGTGACCCATACCCTGCCGCGCCCCTTTATGGTGATGGCGACCCAGAACCCGGTGGATTTCGTGGGCACCTATCCCCTGCCCGAGGCGCAGATGGACCGGTTTTTCCTGCGCATCACGGTGGGCTATCCGTCGGTCGAGGAAGAAATGGACATGCTGGAGCGGTATTCCGGCCAGGTGACGCCGCTGCAAACCCTGTCGCCCGTGTGCGGCGCGGAGGAAATCATCACCATGCAGGAGCAGCTGGGCACTGTGTACGCCAGCAAGGAGGCGAGGAATTACGTGGCGAACATCGTCGCCATGACCCGCAACCATCCCGCGCTGCAATTGGGCGCTTCGCCCCGGGGCTCCATCGCCCTGCTCCGTGCGGCCCAGGCCTGCGCGCTTTTGTCTGGACGCGACTATGTGCTGCCTGATGACATCCGCCACATGGCGCAGCCGGTGCTGTCCCACCGCCTGATCCTCACCCCGGAAGCCCGGATGAAGGGGGTATCGGCCTCGCAGCTGCTCCAGCAGCTGATCGAAACCGTGCCGGTGCCCACGGGCCGCGCATGACGCGCCGGGGTTGGGCGGCGCTGGCTGTCCTGGTCACCAGCGCGGTAAGCGCCCTGTCGCTGGGCAACGCCCTGTATATGTACGTCGCCCTCCTGATGGCGTTGGTGTTTGCGTACGCTTTTTCCACTTGCCTGTGGGCCCGGCTGACCGCCCGGTGCGGCCAGCGGCTCAGCAGCGCGTCCGTGCCGCGGGGGGAAAAGGTTACCCTGCGGGTCAGCGCGGAGCACCGCTGTCCCCTGCCGGTCAGCGGAATGCGCGGGGTATTTTTATATAACGGTCAGGAGCAGGAATGCGTCTTTCCCACTCGCCCCTTCCGTGCGCAGGAGCGGCGGCTGCCGATGGACGCGCGGCACGTCGGCATCTACGAAGCGGGGCTAAAAGATTTATCCGTATCGGATATTTTCGGCCTGTTCCGCTTTCGCGTGCCGATTCAGGACAGCGCCGCGCTGACCGTGCTGCCCCGGCCCTTTGATGTGGAAAAGCCCAGGATGATTTTGGGCGATGAAGGCAGCGCCGTGCTGGCCCGTTCTCAGGAGGACTACAACGCTCCGGACGACGTGCGGGCTTACCGCACAGGCGACGCCATGAAGCGCATCCACTGGAAGCTATCCTCCCGGAAGCGGGAATTGGTGGTGCGCCGGTTTGAAACGCCCGCGCCGCCGGACACCCTGATCCTGCTGGACTGCAACGAACCGCTTGGTGGAGAAAACATAAACGAAGGCAAGGAATGTCTCCGTGACGCCATGTGCGAAACGGCGGTGGCCGTGGCCCGGATGCAGATGGAGGATGGCAGCCCCGTGCGTTTGCCCATGTACGGGAAGCAGGCCAACGAGTTTTCCTCCGACCAGGCGGAGGGCTTGGCGCTTTTGCAGGAAATGCTGGCGTCCCAGCCCTTTGGCGCCGGAGAGGATTTCGCCCGGGTGCTGAACCTGGAGCTGCGGCGGATGCGCCGCACCGGCGCGGCGGTGGTCATCACCACCCGGCTGGACGCCCAGGTGGTGGAGGGCGTGACGCACATCCGCCGCATGGGCCCCAGCGCCCGGCTGTATCTGGTCACCTACACCCCCGAAGCGCCGGAATACCAGCCCTATGTGGCCCGATTGCAGCATCATTTGGTGGAGGTATGCTATGTCACGCCTGCCTGAAAAAAATTGGAAAGCGCTGCTGATGGGCTATCTTGCTTCCCTGCTGCTGGCCCTCGGCATGAGCCTGGCCCTGTTCCGGGCGTTCGCGCCGCGTCAGGCGCTTTGGCCCGTGCTTCCTTTATGCGCGGGGATGACGCTGGTTTTTTATTTCCTGTTTGAGATTCATTTTAATAGCAAAAAGTGGCTCCTGCTTGGCGCTTTCGCGGCGCTGGGCGTTTGGGGTGCCCTGGGCGGCGGACCCGTATTTTCGCTGATTCAAATGGTGAAAGCCGCGTTCCTTTCCTTCCAGGGCCTGCCCGAC
>ONRC01000043.1 GCA_900320085.1 uncultured Eubacteriales bacterium | reverse complement strand
GCCTGTGGCGGGAATTTCATCGGCGATGAAATCAGGCGAAACGAGCAATGTCCGCATGAAGCGGACTTGCGACGATTGAGCCTGCGGGGAACGCCGCCAACCCGGATGCAAAGCATCCGGGGAAAGCCAGGGAATCATCCGCAGGGGAAAGTTTACTTTCCCCCTCGGATTTTCCCGGGCTTTCTTGGGCCAGAAGCCCTCAAACTTTCCGTAACCCCAGCGCGGCAGGCGGAGCTTGTCTGCTTTTCCCAACTACGTTATTTCGCCAAGTGTGGGTCCAGGGACGAAGCACGGACAGCCGCCTGTGGCGGATGTTCTGTCCGTGCTGAGATCGACCGAAACGAGCAATGTCCGCATCAAGCGGACTTGCGACGATTGAGGTTGCGGACCCTCAGGACCCTGGTTGGGGTCTGGGGCGAACAGCCCCAGCGTCTCCTACCCCATAGGCTTTGTAATGACCCTTTTCGCATACGAAAAACAGGCCGTGAAATCACAGCCTGTTTTTTACAAGGAAAAGGTGAGCTTACACCAATTCGATAATCACCATTTCGGCAGCGTCGCCGCGGCGGGGGCCCAGCTTATAGATGCGGGTATAGCCGCCGGCGCAGCCCTTTTCCGCGTTGCGGGCGCGGTACTTGGGGCCGTATTCACGGAACAGCTTTTCCACCACGGGATGCTTGTTATCCTTGGTGCGTTCCTTGTATTCGCTCTTGCTTTCGTCGTCCTTCTTGGCTTCCTGAATGTCATACAGATAAGCCATCATCAGGCGGCGGGCATGCAGCTTGGAAGGCAGGTCGTTGGTGAAGGTCTGCTTCACGATCTGCTTCTTGTCGTTATAAAATTCCTTCTCCACGTCCACGGTCTTGTCATATTCGCGGATGGCGAGGGTGATCATTTTATCCACAATGCTGCGCACTTCCTTGGCCTTGGCCTCGGTGGTTTCGATGCGGCCGTACCACAGGGGATTGGTGGTCAGGTTCCGCAGCATCGCCTTGCGCTGGCTCGCAGTACGGCCCAGCTTGCGCTCTGTTGCCATGGGGGTTTCCTCCTATCACTCTTCGGTCGGACGCAGCCCCAGGCCCAGCGCCTGCAGCTTCTGCTCGACTTCTTCCAGACTCTTTTTGCCCAGGTTGCGCACCTTCATCATGTCCTCCTGGTTCCGCTGAACCAGCTCGGCCACGGTGTTGATGCCCGCGCGCTTGAGGCAGTTGTAGGCACGGACGGAGAGATCGAGGTCTTCGATCGTCATCTCCATCACTTTCTCCATCTTGTCGTCCTCAGGCTCGGAGATGCTCAGCGGCATCGCCTGATCGGTGAGGCCCACGAAGAGGGAGAGCTGTTCGGTCAGGATATGGGCGGAAATGGCGATGGCTTCATCGGGAGCCACGGAGCCGTCCGTCCACACTTCCAACGTCAATTTATCGTAGTCCGTGATCTGGCCCACACGGGTGTCCTCCACCACGTAGTTGACCTTGCGGATGGGGGTGTAGATGGAATCAATGGGAATGACGCCGATGGGCATCTGGGCCGTCTTGTTCTTGTCGGAACTCACATAGCCCCTCCCCCGGTCCAGGCTCAGCCACATATGCAGCTTCGCGCCATCGCCCAGCGTGGCGATATGCAGATCGGGGTTCACAATTTCCACTTCATCATCCACCCGGATGTCCGCCGCGGTCAATTCGCAGGGGCCCTGGGCACTGATCTCCACCATCTTGACCTGGTCCGTGTAAAGCTTCAGGGCCAGCTCCTTCAGGTTCAGGATCAGTTCGGTCACGTCTTCTTTCACACCAGGCACGGTGGAAAATTCGTGCTGCACGCCGTCGATGCTCACGCTGGTCACAGCGGCGCCGGGCAGGGAGTTGATGAGTACCCTGCGCAGCGCGTTGCCCAGCGTGTGGCCGAAGCCGCGCTCAAGCGGCTCGATCACGAATTTGCCGTAGGTGTTGTTGGCCGCCATCTCGATACAATCGATATGCGCTTTTTCGATTTCGATAATCACTGAGTCCAACCCTCCTATTCGATACGGTCGTTGTGGACTGCATCATACGGTCAGAACAGGATCAGCGGCTATAGAATTCAACGATCATGTTCTCCTGCACTTCGTAGTCGATGTCAGCGCGGGTGGGCAGCTCGTTCACGGTGCCGGTCAGGTTCTGGGCATCGAAGGTGAGCCACTTGGGGGTGAGCACGGTGGTGCCTTCCCGCAGCGCCTTGAACATTTCCATCTGAGTGGAGCGTTCACGCAGGGTGATCACGTCGCCCTTCTTCACCTGGTAAGAAGGAATATCCACCTTCTGTCCGTTCACGCGGATGTGGCCGTGGCCCACGATCTGGCGCGCCATGCGGCGGGTCTTGGCCAGGCCCAGGCGGTACACCACGTTGTCCAGCCGGAGCTCCAGCAGGGACAGCATGTTTTCACCGGTAACGCCCTTCATGTTGGAGGCCTTGTCGAAGTAATGACGGAACTGCTTTTCCAGCACGCCATAGATGAACTTGACCTTCTGCTTTTCTTTCAGCTGGCTGCCGTATTCAGAAACCTTCTTGCGGCGGTTGCCACCGGGATTGCGGGTGGACTTTTTCTTCGCATAGCCCATGGTAGCCGGAGTAATGTCAAGAGCACGGCATTTCCGGGCAATAGGCTGCTTATTGTTAGCCATTCTTGTCTTCCTCCTTCAATTACACGCGGCGGCGCTTGGGCGGACGGCAGCCATTGTGAGGAATGGGCGTCACGTCCTTGATCATGGTCACGTCCAGACCAGCGGTCTGCAGGGCGCGGATAGCGGCTTCACGGCCGGAGCCGGGGCCTTTCACCAGCACGTCCACAGACTTGAGGCCGAACTCGGCGCTGGCCTTGGCAGCCGTTTCGGCGGCCATCTGAGCGGCGAAGGGGGTGGACTTCTTGTTGCCGCGGAAACCCATGCCGCCGGCGGAAGCCCAGGACAGGGCGTTGCCCTGCACGTCAGTGATGGTGACGATGGTATTATTGAAGGAAGAACGGATGTGCGCCACGCCGCGCTCCACGAGCTTCTTTTCACGGCGCTTGCGCGATACCTTCTTCAGCGCTTTCTTAGGAGCCATTCTATATCCCTCCGAACCCCTTTCGGGGCGTCCTATTGGATGATTGTGCGTCAGGCGGAATGAATCTTATATTCGTTCAGCCGCCATCCTTTCGCTATTGGATCATCAGCGAAAGTTAAGATTTCTTTTTGCCGCCAACAGTGCGCTTCGGGCCCTTGCGGGTACGGGCGTTCTGCTTGGTGTTCTGTCCGCGGACGGGCAGGTTGCGGCGATGGCGGACGCCGCGGTAGCAGCCGATTTCCACCAGGCGCTTGATATTCAGGGAGACTTCGCGGCGCAGATCGCCTTCCACCTTCAGGTGATGTTCGATATATTCGCGCAGCTTGCTCACATCGTTTTCACTCAGGTCCTTGACCCGGGTGTCGGGATTCACTTCGGTCACTTCAAGGATCTGCTTGCTCACGGTCGGGCCGATGCCGTAAATGTAAGTCAAGCCAACCTCGACGCGCTTCTCTCGGGGCAGGTCAACACCCGCAATACGTGCCATGTGTTGGTTACACCTCCAAATGATTCTGTGGGAAATGAGGGGTTGGGCCGCTTTCCTCCTATTAAGAACAAGGCGTAGATAACTTGTCCTCTCAGGCGCGCGGCCCGCGATGCGCTCCGCCCGCAACCCAGGCGGATTTATGTGACAGCCGCATGGTCCCCGCTGCATTCGCGTCGGGGCAGCCGCCCACACAGGCTTGTCTGCTTGGTAAGATGGGGCATCCGGTGCTGCGAATCGTTGGATTCGCGCGGGGAACGCCGTCCCCGGCGTCTGTTTTCTCCAGGCGCTCGGGACGGCGCTCCCATTTGCGTTCAGGGTGGGTTAGCCCTGACGCTGCTTATGCTTGGGGTTTTCGCAGATCACCATCACGCGGCCCTTGCGCTTGATGATCTTGCACTTTTCGCAGATGGGCTTCACAGAAGGACGGACTTTCATTGGGGTTCTACCTCCTTAGGTAAGAGAATCAATTCTTGCTGCGCCACGTAATGCGGCCGCGGGTCAAGTCGTAGGGGGAGAGCTCGATCGTGACCTTATCCCCCGGGTAAATGCGGATGAAATTCATGCGCATCTTGCCGGAAATATGGGCCATGATGCGATGGCCATTCGGCAGTTCAACCTGGAACATGGCATTGGGCAGCGCCTCAATGACCTTGCCTTCCATTTCGATGACATCGTCCTTGGACAATCGGATTAACCCTCCCTGTTCTTGTTCGGCGATTCTTCGCCATGGGCATTGCGTCGGAGCGGATCAAGCGCCTTGCGGATGTCGCTGTCCTTGAGCTGTCCCTTCTCCTGCAGCATCAGAAGTTCGGGAAATTCATGGGGACAAGCCGCCAGGTGCTTGCGCCGTTTTTTCTTCATGTGATCCAGCTTCCGGGTGTCCCCGTCCGCCATCATCACAAATTCGGCGTCCAACGTATATAATACCACAAAGTACCTGCCTTTGTCACGCCCTTTTTTTGAAAAAACTGCGTAACCGGGCAAAATTGGCGGTTTCACTGTATTCTTTAAACTCCCTCTCGGTAAATTAACTGAATAGCAGGACCGATCCTTGTGAAAATCCTCCAACGCTTCGGCTCAGTCTTTCCAGACATGCCCCGGCAGCGTCAGGATTTCCGGCAGGCCCTTGGGCGTAATTGCCAACGTATGTTCGTAATGGGCAGCGGGCGAGTGGTCGTTGGTCACGATCGTCCAGCCGTCGCTCAGCTGATGCACCTGCCAGCGGCCCATGGCGATCATGGGTTCCACGCAGAAGGTCATGCCAGGACGGATGCGGGAGCCGTGACCCGCCAGACCGAAGTTGGGCACCGCGGGGTCCTCGTGCATTTCCTTGCCGATGCCGTGGCCGGTCAGGTCGCGCACGACACCATAGCCGTGGGCCTCGGCGTGGCTCTGCACCGCGTGGCTGACATCGCCGATGCGGTTGCCGTTGATGGCCTGCCGCGCGCCCAGCCAGAAGCATTCCTCGGTGACCTGGATCAGCTTTTGCTTTTCCTCGCTGATCTTGCCGATCGGCGCGGTGAAGCAGCTGTCCGCTTGCCACCCGTCCAGGGCCAGCGTCACGTCGATGGAAATGATGCTGCCCTCTCTGAGCTCTACGTTCTTGGAGGGGATGCCGTGCACCACCTCGTCGTCGATGGACGCGCAGATGGATGCGGGATACCCGCAGTAGCCAAGCTCCGTGGGGATACCGCCGCCCTTGCGGATGTGTTCATCCACAAAGGCGTTGATATCCATTGTCGTCATACCGGGACGAATGATCTCCCGGGTCGCCGCCAGCACGTCGTGGAGCAGATGCCCCGCGCTGCGCATTTTGGCCAGCTGAATGGGATTTTTAATACTGATCATGCCATCCCCAGCGTTTCACGCACTTTGGCGTAGTTTTCCTGCACCGTCGCCTTGGGGGCGCATTCCACGGTTTTGAGCAGGCCCTTCTTGGCATAGTAGTCAATCAGAGGCGCGGTCTGGGCGGCGTACACCGCCAGGCGGTTCTTCACCGTTTCCGGCGCGTCGTCCTTGCGCTGCACCAGCTTTTCGCCGCAGTTGGCGCAGGTATCCTTGCCATTCAGGGTGCTGGTGTGATACGTCGCGCCGCACTTCAGGCACACGCGCCGTCCGCCCAGCCGGTTGATGATCACTTCGTCGTCCAGGGCGATATTGAGCGCCACGTCGATCTTGGCGAACTGAGCCAGCGCTTCCGCCTGGGGAACCGTGCGGGGGAACCCGTCCAGGATGTAACCGTTTTTGCAGTCCTCCGCCTGGAGCCGGTCCTTCACGATGCCGATGACCACTTCATCGGGTACCAGCTCGCCCGCTTCGATATACCGCTTGGCGCTCAGGCCCATTTCGGTGCCCGCTTTCATCGCCTGGCGGAGCATATCGCCGGTGGAAATCTGGGGGATGCCCGCGTCAGCCATCAGCAGCTGCGCCATCGTGCCTTTTCCCGCGCCGGGAGGGCCCAGAAAAATCAAATTCATACCAGCACCTCCTTGAAATTTTTTCTCTGGGGGAAACCGCTCTTTGATCTCGCTTCGCACGGTCTGCGACGCCTTCGGCGCTTGCCCGCGCTGTTGCTTCCCCCATTGTTTGTTGAAGTCGCGCCAGGCGTCAAAGCCGCCTGGCTAAGAGCGGTTTCCCCCAGACCCCCTTCCGAGAAAGCTGTAAAAGGGTACTGGACAATTCCTGCTCATTGACTTCTCGATTGGATTTCGACCCAATATATTGTATTTATTCCTTAAACAAATACAATTTTTATTTGCCTATACATAGAATGTGGAATGCCACCCCTGGGAGGGAACCATCGCTCCCGCCAGGGGTGCATTCCATTGTGTTCCGTGGATTTTTCTTTCGATTAACCCAGGAAGCCTTTGTAATTGCGCATCACCAGCTGGCTCTCCACCTGGCGCACCGTCTCGATGGCCACGCTCACCGCGATCAGGATGGAAGAAGCGCCGAAGGGAATCTGCACTTGCTGCCAAACCGTCAGCAGGGAGGGGATGGTGGACAGGACGGCCAGGAACAGAGCGGCGAACAGGGTCAGGCGGTTGGAAGTCCGCTTGAGGAATTCCACGGTCTTGCTGCCGGTACGGATGCCGGGGATGTGACCGCCCTGCTGCTGGATATTCTTGGCGATATCCTCAGGATTGAAGGTGATGGAAGTGTAGAAGTAGCTGAACGCGATGATCAGCAGGGCGCACACGATCATGTACCAGGGAGAAGCCTGGTGCATGTTGGCGCTCCACCACTTGTACGCGCCGCTGTTGGTGCCGAACATGGCAAAGATCGTGCCCGGGAACGCCATGAAGGAGTAGGCGAAAATCAGGGGCAGCACGCCGACGCTCAGCAGTTTCAGCGGGATATGGGTGCTCTGGCCGCCGTACATCTTCCGGCCCACCACGCGCTTGGCGTACTGGACGGGGATGCGGCGCTCAGCCATATCCACATAAGTAACCACAACCAGGATCACCAGGGTGGAGATGATGATGGTGGCCAGCTGACCAACAGCCGCCATGCCGCCGCCGTTGAACACATTGGCGGTCGCGGTGACGATGCCGTTGAACAGGTTGGAAATGATACCAACGAGGATCAACAGGGAAACGCCGTTGCCGATGCCGTTCTTGGTGATGCGTTCACCGATCCACATAGCCAGGGCAGTACCGCCAGCCATGATGATACCGATGGTCACATAACCGAAGAAGTTGGCGTAGGTGGGCTTGATGGCCCGCAGACCGGCGATGATGCCGACAGCCTGCAGGGCGGCAAGGCCGACCGTGACATAACGGGTGATGCGGTTGATCTTTTGTTTGCCCTCTTCGCCGCCGTCCTTCTGCAGCCGCTCCAGCGCCGGGATGGCGATGGTGAGCAGCTGCATGATGATGGACGCGTTGATGTAGGGAGAGATACCCATGGCCATGATGGTCATTTGTCCGAAGGAATTACCGGTCATCATATTCACCAGGCCCAGCATATCATACTGGCCCATGGCTTCCTGAACGGCTTTCACATCGACACCGGGTGCGGGAATGACGCTGACCAAACGGAAGATCAGCAGCATGAAGAACGTGTAGAGCACCTTTTTGCGGAGCTCCGGAACCCGCCAGACGTTACGCAGGGTTTCCCACATCGTTACTTCACCTCGACTTTCCCGCCAATCGCTTCGATCTTCTGCTTCGCGGACTCGGTGACCTTATCCACGTTCACAGTCAGCTTCTTGGTCAGTTCGCCGCCGCCGAGCACCTTCACGCCGTCCATGGGCTTTTTGATCAGGCCCGCTTCGATCAGCGCTTCGTTGGTGATCACGGTGCCGTCCTCGAAGCAATTGAGGGCGGACACGTTCACGATGGCGTATTCCTTGCCAAAGATGTTGGTAAAGCCGCGCTTGGGGATGCGGCGGGTCAGAGGCATCTGGCCGCCTTCGAAGCCGGGGCGCTTGCCGCCGCCGGAGCGCGCCTTGGCGCCCTTGTGGCCTTTACCGGAGGTTTTGCCCAACTGAGAGCCTACGCCTCGGCCGAGGCGCTTCGGGGCAGTCGTCGAACCGATAGCCGGTTGCAACTCATGCAATTTCATAGGGGTTATCCTCCCTTATCTTATTCGTTGACTTCCTCGACCTTGACCATGTGCTTCACCCGGAAGATCTGGCCGCGGACGCAGGGGTTGTCCTCCTTGATGACCGTCTGGCCGACCTTGTGCAGGCCCAGCGCGGCCACGGTGTCCTTATGCACCTGGAGGGAGGCAATGGGGGATTTGGTCAGGGTGATCTTCAGTTTCATCTGTCCTCTCCTCCTTAGCCTACGATTTCTTCTACCGTCTTGCCGCGCATCTTGGCAACGGTTTCGGCGTTGCGCAGGCCCTTGAGGCCTTCCAGGGTGGCTTTGACGGTGTTGATGCGGTTGTTGGTGCCGAAGGTCTTGGTGCGGATGTCCTTCACGCCAGCCAGCTCCAGCACGGCGCGGGCGCCGCCGCCGGCGATAACGCCAGCGCCTTCTTCAGCGGGCAGCAGCACCACTTTGGCGGTGCCGAACAGGCCGTCGATGGCATGGGGAATGGTGGTGCCGGACATGGGCACGGTGACCAGATGCTTCATAGCGGCTTCCTTGGCCTTGCGGATGGCTTCGGGCACTTCCTTGGCCTTGCCGATGGCGGCGCCGACCTGGCCCTTTTCGTTGCCGACAACGACCAGCGCGGCGAAGCGGAAGTTCTTACCGCCCTTAACAACCTTGGTAACCCTGTTCAGGGCGACCAGGCGTTCTTTCCATTCGCTTTCGGGCTGTTCGCGGTCCCGACGGTCCCGGCGGTCCCGACGCTCGAAGGGGCGATCCTGCCGATCGTTTTTACGGTCGTTCTGACGATCGTTTTCGTTCATAGGCATGTTACGTTTTCCTCCCCTTAGAAGTTCAGCCCGGCTTCGCGGGCGGCGGCGGCCAGGGCGGCCACACGGCCGGTGTACAGGTAACCGCCGCGGTCGAACACGACGTCCTTGATTCCGGCGGCGATGGCGCGTTCAGCCACCAGCTTGCCCACCAGCTCAGAAGCGCCGGTCTTGCTCTTGTCATCCAGCTGGCCGCGGATGGCGGGATCCAGCGTGGAGGCGGACACCAGGGTCACGCCCTTGGTGTCGTCGATGACCTGCGCATAAATGCTCTTGTTGCTGCGGTACACGCACAGGCGCGGCATTTCGGGGGTGCCGCTGATCTTTTTGCGGACGCGGGCGTGACGGATCACGCGCACTTCATTACGGTCGCGCTTATTGAACATTTGCGTTCACTCCCTTTCTTACTTCTTACCGGCCTTGCCTTCCTTGCGGCGGATATGCTCGCCCTCGTACTTGATGCCCTTGCCCAGATAGGGTTCCGGCTTACGAATGGCGCGGATATCAGCGGCAATCCTGCCGACCTGCTGCTTATCGATGCCCTTGACCACGATCTTGGTCTGCACGGGGGTCTCGTAAGAAATATTTTCTTCAGCCTGCAGGATCACAGGATGGGAGAAGCCGATGGCGATGTTCAAAGTTTTGCCGTTGTTTTCGGCGGCGGCACGATAACCAGTGCCGACCATTTCCAGCGTCTTGGAGAAGCCTTCGGTCACGCCGACCACCATGTTGTGGATCAGGGCGCGATACAGGCCGTGCCAGGCGCGGTGCTGCTTATCGTCGCTGGGACGGGCAACCTTAATTTCGTTATTTTCCAGCTTCACGCTGATATCGGGATTGATCTGCTGGGACAGCGTGCCCTTGGGGCCTTTCACGGTAACCAAATTGTTATCATCAATGGTAACCGTCACGCCCGCGGGAACGGCAATCGGGAGCCTTCCGATACGAGACATAGTCTTTTACCTCCTGACGATCAGATTACCAGATGTAGCAAAGCACTTCGCCGCCCATGTTTTCCTTCCGGGCAGCCTTGTCGGTCATCAGGCCCTTGGAAGTGGAAACGATGGCGATGCCCAGGCCGCCCAGAACCTTGGGCAGCTCCTCGCAGGTGGCGTACACCCGCAGGCCGGGCTTGGAGATGCGCTTGAGGCCAACGATGACGGGCTGTTTCTTTTCCAGATATTTGAGCCCGATCTTGATGGAGCCCTGCAGGCCATCCTGAATATTTTCAACCGATTTGATATAACCCTCATCAAGCAGGATCTTGGCGATGGACTTCTTGATGTTGCTGGCGGGGATCACCACGCTGTCATGACGGGCGATCTGCGCGTTGCGAATACGGGTGAGCATATCGGCAATGGGATCATTTACAACCATTTTATTACCTCCTTATACTTACCAGCTCGCTTTGCGCACGCCGGGGATCTGGCCCTTGTAGGCCAATTCACGGAAGCAGATACGGCAGATGCCATACCGGCGGAGCACGGAATGAGGCCGGCCGCACAGGCGGCAGCGGGTGTAAGCGCGGGTAGAGAACTTGGCAGGCCGCGCCTGACGGATCTTCATGCTGGTTTTTGCCATTGTTGTTTCTCCTCCCTTACTGCTGAGCGAAGGGCATGCCCAGCAGCCGCAGCAGCTCCTTGGCCTCTTCGTCGGTCTTGGCGGTGGTCACGAAAATCATTTCCATGCCGCGGATCTTTTCCACCTTATCGTATTCGATTTCGGGGAAGATCAGCTGTTCCTTGATGCCCAGGGCATAGTTGCCGCGGCCATCGAAGGCTTTCGTGCTCACGCCGCGGAAGTCGCGGACGCGGGGCAGGGCGATGTTGACCAGCTTATCCATGAACTCTTCCATGCGGGCGCCGCGGAGAGTCACCTTCGCGCCGACGTTCATGCCCTGACGGAGCTTGAAGTTGGCGACGCTCTTCTTGGCCTTTGTGACCAGGGGCTTCTGGCCCGCGATCTGGGTCAGTTCCGCCACGGCGGCTTCCAGCGCCTTGGCGTTGTCTTTGCAGTCGCCCAGGCCCATGTTGATGATGACTTTCTCCAGACGGGGAATTTCCATCACGTTCTTATAGCCGAACTTTTGCTGCAAGGCAGGCACAGCTTCGGCCAAATACTTTTCCTTAATACGGGTAGCCATTTGCTTGTTGCCTCCTTATCAGTCGATCTGCGCGCCGCACTTGTTGCACACGCGCACGTTCTTCTTGGCGGTCTTGCCATCCTTGCCGGTGACTTCCACAACCTTGTGGCCGACGCGGATCGCTTTGCCGCACTTGGGGCAGATGACCATCACGTTGCTGGCATCAATGAAGGCTTCCTTCTTGATGATGCCGCCGGGCTGGCCCTGCTGCTTGGGCTTCTGGTGCTTGGTGACCATGCCCACGTTTTCCACAACGACCTTGCCGGTCTTGGGAGCGGCGGCGACCACCTTGCCCTTGGCGCCCTTGTCCTTGCCGGAGATGACAACGACCTGATCCTTGGCTTTTACAAACATCTTCATTGTCCTCCTTACAGCACTTCGGGAGCGAGGGACACGATCTTCATGTAGTCCTTCTCACGCAGTTCGCGGGCAACCGGCCCAAAGATGCGGGTGCCGCGGGGCATTTTGTCGTTGCCGATGATGACGGCGGCGTTATCGTCGAAACGAATGTAGCTGCCATCGGGGCGGCGCTGGGGCTGATGCAGACGGACGACCACGGCCTTGACCACGTCGCCCTTCTTCACCTGGCCACCGGGCGTTGCGGACTTCACAGAGGCGACGATGACATCGCCGATGGAAGCGTAACGCACATGGGACCCACCCAGCACGCGAATGCACATGATTTCCTTGGCGCCGGAGTTATCGGCGACCTTGAGTCGCGTTTGCGGCTGAATCATAGGGGGTTTCCTCCTTTATAGGTTCCTCATTCATGGTGGGTACGCAATGCCCCCATGAGAGGTCGGATGCTATGTCACACTCTCTCGTTTCTCCGTTCGCTATTGAGAACGAAGCCAGGCGGAGAGAGGGCGATGAACGTTTGGGGATGTGCCTCAGATTCGGGATGGGATTTCCCTGATAAGGGCCGCAGCTGTAGCAGCGCTACCGCAAGGCCCGCAGAGGGGAAAGCCCGCCCGAAGATGTGGCACAGCGCCGAACGGGCATCGCACGAACGAGGCCAATTACTTGGCTTTTTCGATGATTTCCACCAGCCGCCAATGCTTATCCTTGGACAGGGGACGGCATTCCATGATCTTCACGGTGTCGCCGATGCCGCAGGCGTTTTCTTCATCGTGCACCTTGATTTTGCTGGTGCGGGTGATGAACTTGCCATACAGGGGATGACGCACGCGGGTGGACAGGCTGACCACGCAGGTCTTGTCCATCTTATCGCTGACGACCACGCCGACGCGGGTCTTGCGGATGCCTCTTACTTCAGACATGATATTGACTCCTTTCACGGCTTATCGGTCACGCCTTGCTCTGCTGGGTCTGCACGGTCATCGCACGGGCGATGTCACGCTTGACGGCAGTGATCTGCATGGTGTTTTCGAGCTGACCGGTGGCAAGCCGGAAACGAAGGTTGAAGAGCTCTTCCTTGAGCTCGGCGATCTTCGCGGTCAATTCCTCAGGCTTCATGGCTGCGAATTCCTTGGCCTTCATTTACTTTCACCACCCGCTACATTTTCGTTGGGATTGGAGGCGTCTTCCCGCTTCACAATCTTGGTTTTCAGAGGGAGCTTGCCGGCGGCCAGACGCAGGGCCTCGCGGGCCACGCTCTCTTCAATGCCGCCGATTTCGAACAGCACACGGCCGGGCTTGACCACGGCCACCCAGTATTCGGGCGTACCTTTACCGGAACCCATGCGGGTTTCGGCGGGCTTTTCGGTCACGGGCTTGTCAGGGAAAATCTTGATCCAGACCTGGCCGCCGCGCTTGGTATAACGGGTCAGCGCGATACGGGCGGCTTCGATCTGCTGGGAGGTGACCCAGCAGGGTTCCATGGCCATCAGGCCGATATCGCCATTGGAGACGAAATTGCCGCGATGGGCGGTACCCTTCATGCGACCGCGGAACTGCTTGCGGTGCTTTACTCTTTTCGGCATCAGCATAGGATTACTTGCCTCCTTCGATCGCGGCAGCGGGCTGCGCAGCCTTCTTGGGCTTGGGGAGAACCTCTCCCTTGTACACCCACACCTTCACGCCCAGACGGCCGTAGGAAGTTTTCGCTTCGGAGAAGCCGTAGTCGATGTTGGCGCGCAGGGTCTGCAGGGGGATGGAACCCTCGTGGTATTTTTCGGTACGGGCAATTTCAGCGCCGCCGACGCGGCCGCCGATGGCGATCTTGACGCCCTTGACGCCCAGCTTCATGGCGCGCTGAATGCTCTGCTTCATGGCGCGGCGGAAGCCGATACGCTTTTCCAGCTGCTGCGCGATGTTCTCGGCGATCAGCTGCGCGTCAGCATCGGGGTTCTTCACGTCCAGCACGCGGATGTTCACGGCATGGCCGCAGAACTTTTCCACGTCGGCGCGGATTTCGTCAATGCCCTTGCCGCTGCGGCCGATCACCATGCCGGGCTTGCCGGCGAACAGGGTGACGGTCATGCGGGAAGCGCTGCGTTCGATGTCGATGCGGCTGATCCCGGCGGCGTTGTACTTTTCCTTCAGCATTTTGCGAAGACGGAAGTCTTCGTTCAGGTTGTTCGCGAAATCTTTCTTCCCGGCATACCAGCGGGTGCTCCAGTCAAAGATGACACCAACGCGAGCGCCATGGGGATTTACTTTGTGACCCATAATATCCTCCCTTTACTTCTTCTGGTCGAGCACCACGCTGATGTGGCAGGTGCGCTTGAGCATGGGGGAAGCGCTGCCGCGGCTGCGGGCTACGTAGCGCTTGAGGGTCGGGCCGGGATTGGCGTAGCACTCGGCGACATACAGGGTGCTGCGGTCCAGATCCTGGTTATTCACCGCGTTGGCGATGGCGGAAGAAAGCACCTTCGCGATCACGGGGGAAGCAGCCTTGGGGGTAAACTGCAGGATGGCGAGCGCCTGGTCCACATTCTTGCCGCGGATCAGATCGAGCACGATCTTGGCCTTACGGGAAGACAGGCGGATGTGCTTGGCGTGCGCCTGGGGACGCTTATCCCGGTTTTCAGCGCGGGCCGCGCCCTTTTCACGGGTACGAGTTGCCATTTGTTTTCTCTCCTTCCCTTATTTACGGCCTGTGGCCTTTTCACCCGCGTGCCCGCGGAACGTGCGGGTGGGGGCGAATTCGCCCAGCTTGTGGCCAACCATGTCCTCGGTGATGTAAACCGGCACATGCTTGCGGCCGTCATGGACGGCGATGGTGTGGCCGACGAATTCGGGGAAGATGGTGGAGGCGCGGCTCCAGGTCTTGAGCACCTGCTTGGCGCCGGTTTTGTTCATATCGACGATGCGCTTAAACAGCGCTTCCTGTACAAACGGGCCTTTCTTTACGGAACGGCTCATGCGGTTTCCTCCTTCCTGTCCGCGCCTTATTACTTGCTGGCACGCTTAACGATGAGGTTATTGGAATATTTCTTGTGCTTGCGGGTCTTGAGGCCCAGAGCGGGCTTGCCCCACGGAGTCACAGGAGCGGGCATACCAACGGGGCTCTTGCCCTCGCCGCCGCCATGGGGATGGTCGCAGGGGTTCATGACCACGCCGCGGACGGTGGGACGGATGCCCATGTGGCGGGTGCGGCCGGCCTTGCCGATGCGCACGTTGCTGTGGTCGGTGTTGCCCACGGTGCCGATGGTGGCCATGGCGTTCATGGGGAACTTGCGGAATTCGCCGGAGGGCATACGCACCTGAGCGTAAGCGCCTTCTTTACCCATCAGCTGAGCATAGGCGCCAGCGGAGCGAACCAGCTGACCGCCCTTGCCGGGCTTGATTTCCAGGTTGTGGATCAGGGTACCAACGGGGATGTTGGCCAGGGGCAGGGCATTGCCGGGCTTGATGTCGGCGGTTTCGCCGGCCATCACGGTGTCGCCCACCTTCAGATCCAGAGGAGCCAGGATGTAGCGCTTTTCGCCGTCCACATAGTGCAGCAGGGCGATGAAGGCGCTACGGTTGGGATCGTACTCGATGGCGGCCACTTTGGCGGGCACATCTTTCTTATCGCGCTTGAAATCAATGATGCGGTACTTTACCTTGTTGCCGCCGCCCTGATGACGGACGGTGATTTTGCCCTGCTTATTGCGGCCCGCGTTCTTTTTCTTATATTCGATCAGGCTCTTTTCAGGGGTCTTCTTGGTGATTTCCTCAAACGTCAGCACCGACATAAAGCGGCGGGCGGACGAAGTCGGCTTATAAACTCGAATGGCCATTGCTTCTTTTCCTCCCTTACACCATGCCCTCGAAGAACTCGATGGGCTTGGAATCTTCCGTCAGGATCACATAGGCCTTTTTGACTTCGGGGGTACGGCCGGTGTGGACGCCCTGGCGCTTCATTTTTCCCAGGGTGCGCAGGGTGTTGACCCGGGCAACCTTGATTTCAGGGAAAACCTTTTCCAGCGCGGTCTTGATTTCGATCTTGTTGGCGTCGATGGCCACTTCGAAGACGTAGCGCTTGTCGGCGATGCCGTCGTAGCCTTTTTCAGTCAGGACGGGGCGCAGAATGATGTCATGCGGGTTCTTCATGCGTACACCTCCTGGAGGTCCTGCATGGCCCCTTTGAGCACGATGATCTTATCGGCGTTCAGCAGGTCATACACATTGATGGTGTTTACATAAGCGTCTTTCAGGGTGGGGATGTTCTTGCCGGCGCGGATGACGGCTTCGTCCCGGTCGGCCAGCACCAGCAGAGCCTTCTGTTCGCTGGCGTTCAGAGCCTTGAGCACCTGAGCCATCAGCTTGGTCTTGCTTTCCTGGAGCTTGATTTCGTCCACCACGATGATGGAGCCTTCATTGTATTTGCTGGTCAGGGCGCTCTTCATCGCCAGGCGGCGAACCTTCTTGGGCACCTTGATCACATAATCCCGGGGCTGGGGAGCGAACACCACGCCGCCGTGACGGAACTGGGGAGCCCGGTTGCCATGGTGGCGAGCGTTACCAGTGCCCTTCTGGCGGTAGATCTTCCGGCCGCCGCCGCGGACCATGCCGCGGGAGAGGGCGCTCTGGGTGCCCTGGCGCTGATTGGCTAAAATGGAGCGAACGACCAGATGCATGGCGGGGACGTTGATGGGAGAGGCGAAGATTTCTTCGCTCAGCTCCATGCTGCCCACTTTCTTGCCCTGCATGTCGAGCACATCGATGTTAGGCATTGTTTGTTTCCTCCTTCATCAGGCCTTGCAGGAATTGCGGATGAGCAGCAGGCCTTCCTTGGGGCCGGGAACCGCGCCGTGCACCAGCAGCAGGCTGCGCTCGGCGTCCACCTTCACGATGGACAGGTTCTGAACCGTGACCCGCTCCACGCCGTAATGACCGGCCATGTGCTTGTTCTTGAACACGCGGGAAGGATCGGAGTTGGCGCTCATGGAGCCGACGCCGCGGTGATACTTGGAGCCGTGGGCCATGGGGCCGGTGTGCTGGTTCCAGCGGTAGATGGGGCCGGTGTAGCCGCGGCCCTTGGTGATGCCGGTGATGTCCACGGCTTCGCCCTCTTCGAACACGTCAGCCTTGATTTCCTGGCCGATTTCGTAAGCGGAGCAGTCGTCAAACCGGAACTCGCGCAGCGCGCGGGTGGGGGCCACGCCAGCTTTGTTGAAGTGGCCGGCATCGGGCTTGTTGACCAGCTTGGCCACGCGGTTTTCGGGGATCTTGTCGAAGCCGAACTGAACAGCTTCATAACCGTCTTTTTCGAGGGTTTTCTTCTGCACCACGGTGCAGGGGCCCGCCTGAATGACCGTCACGGGAACCAGACGGCCGTCGGGCAGGAAAATCTGGGTCATGCCCAGCTTTTTGCCAACGATCGCTTTCTTCATAATTGCCCTCCTGCCTTACAGCTTGATTTCGATTTCGACGCCGGCCGGCAAATCGAGCTTCATCATGGCGTCCACAGTGCGGGGATTGGGATTGAGCACGTCGATCAGGCGCTTATGGGTGCGGCGCTCGAACTGCTCGCGGCTATCCTTGTACTTGTGCGGGGAACGGAGGATCGTGACGATCTCCTTTTCGGTGGGAAGCGGGATGGGGCCGGACACCCGGGCGCCCGTGCGCTTCGCGGTTTCCACAATGCGCTCGGCGGACTGGTCGATCAGGTTGTGCTCGTACGCCTTGAGCTTGATGCGGATCTTCTGGTTGGCCATGGTTTTTCCTCCTTGATTTCGTACTCACGGCTTGAACGGGGGGAGTCTTTCCCTCACGGTTCTGGCGCTTCGCAGGCGGCGCCACCTTTTGAGGGGAAGCCCGTCGCCTTCCGTGCCTTCGCTCATCGCTTGCACGGCTCGAGTCCGTTCGTCGGGGTCGTGCCCCGGCTGGTCGGCGCTAATTACCTGCTCTGGCCTGAGCAGCAACTTAGCGCTTCATCCCTTAAACAGACAGCTTTACGATTATATATCATGTCCAGGAAAAAAGCAAGTGTTTTTCAAGCCCTTTTCAAAATTTTTTTATTATTTTTTTCATTTCCCCTGCCCGCAAACGCCCATGCTACGCGCTTTTTCCAAATAAAGCGTGTCAACCCTTCCGGGTGTGTCCTTATTTCAGAATCAGCGCTGATTCGGACAATTCCCGTTGATGTCGTTCATGTCGAAGGACCATATAGAATGAAAGCCAAAAGCTTGTTGCCTGTTAGGGAGCATATTATTTCATTCAAGTATAAATAGTGTCTCTTGATGAAAACATCCAAAATATAGCCGATCTTTTCCTACATATTAACCTGTACTGCAATCATGTTAAATAACACAAGGCATGGGCAAAAAGTATCCTTTTAGCGTTAAACTCCTAGTGCCGCATGCCAAAGCCTATCATACACTTTCCAGCCGAAACCGGTCATCTTCAATCACCATTGCCGTCAGCCAGCCACCCTTTCCGCAGCCGGTATCGATGCAGATAACGCCCTGCTTGGGCAGCGGCAGCCATTCCCCGGGCGGCAGCAGTTCTCTTGTTTCTCCGTCGCCTTTGAACCATGTCGGGAAGTCAAGGGCGATATGCCCCACAACAGTCAAGGGCCCGCTGTACCGGTTTTGCAGAACAATGTCGTGATCATGGATCAGGGTATACGTGTCATTTGTCTCAATCGGATCGGCCTTAATTCCGGCGTGAACGGCCTGGATACTTTCGTCACGCCAAAAAAGCTGGCTTTTTTTCTTCAGAAAAGGCCGGGCATCCTCCATTTGAGCTCCATGCTGTTTGAAGCTCTTGATGGTCGCTTTTCGCCCTACGCCATTCCATGCCATCCGTTGTGAGAATGTCAGGTTATCCATCAGAAAATAGTCCTCATGATTGCCACGTAGCAAAATGAACCTGTCACCATAGGATTCATCCAGCTTCATGACGGTCTGGTACACTTCCCAGGATTCTGGGCCACGGTCAAACAGGTCTCCCAACAAAATCAGCAGGTCCTCTGCATCGGGCTGTATTTTGTCAAGCAGCGCATGGAGCTTTTGATCACAGCCATGGATATCTCCTATAATGATCGTCCTCATACTTTGGTTCCTTCAATACGGGTCATGCGCCCGTTTTCAATGTGTAGCGTATAATCGCAGATCTTCAGCGCTGCACGACGATGCGTCACGATGATAACCGTCTTATCACGCATCGCACCAATATTTTCAAGCAACTTTGCTTCTGTCTGTTCATCCAACGCGCTGGTGGCCTCATCGAGTAGTAGGATCGGCGCATCTGAGAGCAGAGCCCGGGCAATGGCTACGCGCTGCGCCTGGCCTTCGGACAGGCCGATACCACGTTCGCCAAGCTTCGCGTCCAGCCCAACCTCCGCCACAACATCGTCCAGGCAGGCCGCGTGGATGGCTGCGGTAACGGCCTCCTCCGTCGTGCCGTTTGTAAACATTGTCAGATTGTCCCGCAGCGTGCCGCTCATCAGGGTATTTCCCTGCGGCACATAGGCAAACAGTCCGCGTGTCCCCCGACAGGCGTTGATCGACTTCCCGCTGTTGACAAACAAAATTTCACCACTCGTAGGCCTATATATACCAAGCAACAGCTGAAACAGCGAGGTTTTGCCGCCGCCGGAGATGCCCGTCATGGCTACGAAATCTCCACGATGGATGGTGGCTGTTACATCCAGCAGCACATCCTCCACGCCATCATCATACTGGAAACAGGCGTTTTTCATCTGGATTTCATCAAACGAGGAAATCGTTTCCCCCTGCTCCTCGTTCGGCAGACCGATGACCTCCAGTAGTCGTTCTGCCGATGCCATCACACCATACGCCTGGGATACCAGCCGCATCCCGTTCGCTATGGGCGCTTGCACCCGCCCCACCAGGGACAGCATGGCCGCAAGCGAGCCATAAGTAAAGGTATGCTGATAAATCTTCACGCAGCCCCACAGATAGCAGATCAGCCGGGAAACGTCAAACACGACGCCCATACCATTGTTGAACGCAATGGACAGCTTCCCATTGCGCACCTGCTCGGACAGCAAGTGTTCCCGGTCATCATCCATGTTCCCGATGGCTCTGTCTTCGCTGACGCTGGCCTTGACCAGCCGGATGTTTTCCAGCGTCTCCTGGGTGCTGGCGTGCAGCGCGTCCTCAGCAGCCTGCATACGCTTATGTCTGCGCTTCATGGGCTCCCGGAAGGCAACCATCACCACGGAGCCAACCAGGGCCGCCAGAATCATCACCGGCACAAAACGCCAATCCCAGCTGATCAGGATCACCGCTGCGCCGATAAATGACACCGCTGTTGTCAGCAGCGTCGGAAGCAGATTCATCATCCCGCCTTTGACCACGGACACGTCGGAAAAAACACGGTTGACCAGCTCGCCGCTGTGGTAGTTTTTCAGGCTGGCGTATTCCTTCCCCAGGATGGCTTTCGTGACCATGCCCTGCAAATGCCGCTGCAGCTCGGCTGATGTCCTCATCTGCAGAAACGACATCCACACGCTCAGTCCCCGCTGAATCGCGTATAAAGCGATCATCAGCACACCGAATTGCCACAGCTCGCACGCGTTGCCCCCCGTCGCCGCGTCCACCAGTGCTTTCGTGACCAGCGTCAGGCCCAGCGACAACAATGCACTGATCACGGAGATAACGCTGACACCCACAATAGGCCAGTGCACGGGCTTCGACCAAGTGAGGATGGCCGATAATGCAGGACTCTTAAACAGTTTCCTGGCCTTCTTTAGCTTTTCCATGTGATATGCCCCAGAATACCTCAATGAGGTTGATTGTTTTAAAGCTTGGTTATCTTTGCCTTATTCGCCATTTGCACGGTACTTTCCTGCTTCTTTTTCTTGTATTTCGCGCAGCGCCGGGCGTTTTTGCTTTTCTGTTCCAACCGATTGACATCATTGATATAGGGAAGATTGATAACAACAGTCGGCTTGCTGCATATGCCGTCCGGATTGCGCAGCCAAACCGGCGAAGTTGAGCATGCGTTCCGCTGGAATTGAGCAGCGGTTCCGGGTGAATTGAGCAGGGTTTCCGCGCAAGTTGAATATTGACAGAGAAAAAAGCGGATAGTATCATGATAATGCTTTAGCCGTAACGGAGGATTGTGCAACGCTGAGAAGCGACATGAGCGCCGTATCCGGGGTTGGCGGGAAGAGTGATGCTACCGACATCGCTCTCTTATATGCGCTGTTGTTCACATCATGGATCTGCGTCCGGTCCGGGGCTGGTTGGCTCCCAGATAACAGGACAGGCTTTTGCCGTCGCTCAGATCGATGATGGTTTTAGAGCCGGTTGCGATGATGGCCATTGTGTTTTCCTCCTTTTATGCAGGCATAAAGAAAACGCCGTCTGGCATGACAGCGTTTTTGATGAATAGGTTATTTTGATTCAGGGCTTTAAACAACTGTGAATGTCAACGAATATTTGAGCCACGTGCCAATGAATATTTGAGCCAGTTTTGCTAACGAATACTTGAGCCATTCGGAGCAAAAATGACAGCGAA
>ONRC01000042.1 GCA_900320085.1 uncultured Eubacteriales bacterium | reverse complement strand
TCAAGCCCCTTGCTCTTGTGGACGGTCATGACGCGCACAACGTCGTCGTTTTCGCCCAGAACGTGCGCCTCGCCCATGTCCTCGCGGACACGCGGCACTTCTTCCAGCACGGCGTAATACTTGTCCATGGCGTTGGCCTGTTTGAGCTGACCGATCAGGTTGCTCAGCATGCCGCCGGGCACCTGATACTGCAGGGCCTTGGCGTTGACGGACAGCACCTTGTCAGGGTCGCGCCAGCCGTCCTTGGTGAGGCGCTCGGCCACGCCGCGGAAGTGCTCGGCCAGCTCGGCCAGCAGGGTTTCGTCAAAGCCGGTGTCGTATTCGGTGCCCTTCAGCACAGCCACCAGGGATTCGGTGGCGGGCTGGCTGGTGCCGCCGCCCAGGGGGGAGAGGGCCGTGTCCACCACGTCCACGCCCGCTTCGATGGCCTTGAGAATGGTCATGGAGCCGGTGCCGGCGGTGTTGTGGGTGTGCAGCACGATGGGCAGCTTGGTGTTGGCCTTCAGCTTCTTGACCAGGGAATAGGCAGCATAGGGCAAAAGCAATCCCGCCATGTCCTTGATGCAGATCAGGTCAGCGCCCATATTCTCGATGCCCTTGGCCAGCTCCACGAAGTATTCCTCGGTGTGCACCGGGGAGGTGGTGTAGCTCATGGCCACTTCCGCCGTGCCGTTGTAGGCCTTGGTGGCCTTCACGGCCTTTTCCATGTTGCGCAGGTCGTTCAGGGCGTCGAAGGTGCGGATGATGTCGATGCCGTTGTCGATGGACTTTTTCACGAAGTAGTCCACCACGTCATCGGCATAGTGCTTGTAGCCCAGAATGTTTTGTCCCCGCAGCAGCATTTGCAGCTTGGTGTTGGGCAGGGCCTTGCGCAGGATGCGCAGCCGCTCCCAGGGGTCTTCGTTCAGGAAGCGCAGGCAGCTGTCAAACGTGGCGCCGCCCCAGCATTCCAGGGAGAAATAACCAACTTTATCCAGCTTCTCGCAGGCGGGAAGCATTTCATCCAGCCGCATACGCGTGGCCGCCTGGCTCTGGTGCGCGTCGCGCAGGATGGTATCGGTGATTTGAACTTTCGCCATCACAAACTCTCCTTTTCAGTCGATAGAGTTCAGAGTACAGTGTACAGAGTTCAGATTTCAAATGAGACGATCGACCAGAGCCGATTCCATAGCGCACACAATATTCATCTGCACTCTGAACTCTGTACTCTTAAAAATCTCTTTAGCCAAACATGCTGAGCAATACGCCCGCAGCAATGGCCGAACCAATAACGCCGGCAACGTTCGGGCCCATAGCGTGCATGAGCAGGAAGTTGGCGGGGTTTTCCTTCTGGCCAACCATCTGGCTGACGCGGGCCGCCATGGGAACGGCGGACACGCCGGCGGAGCCGATGAGGGGGTTGATCTTGCCGCCGGTCAGCTTGTTCATCAGCTTCGCCAGCAGCAATCCGCCCGCGGTGCCCATGCCGAAGGCCACAACACCCAGCACGATGATCTCGATGGTTTGCAGCCGCAGGAAAGTCTGGGCCGTGGCGGTCGCGCCCACAGTGATGCCCAGGAAGATGGTGACGATGTTCATGAGCTCGTTCTGCACCGTCTTGTTCAGGCGTTCCACCACGCCGCACTCACGCATCAGGTTGCCCAGCATCAGGCATCCGACCAGCGGGGTGGCGGAGGGCAGCAGCAGGGATACCAGGATGGTGACCACGATGGGGAAAATGACCTTTTCGGTGTGGCTCACGGGCCGCAGCTGCTCCATCACGATCTGGCGTTCCTTCTTGGTGGTCAGCGCCTTCATGATGGGGGGCTGGATCACGGGCACCAGGGCCATGTAGCTGTACGCGGCCACGGCGATGGGGCCCAGCAGATGGGGGGCCAGCTTGCCGGTCAGCCAGATGGCGGTGGGGCCGTCCGCTCCGCCGATGATGCCGATGGCGCCCGCTTCAGCGGTGTTGAAGCCCAGCAGGGACGCGCCGATGAAGGTCATGAAAATGCCCAGCTGCGCGGCAGCGCCCAGCAGCAGCGTCTTGGGGTTAGCGATGAGGGGGCCAAAGTCCGTGCCCGCGCCCACGCCGATGAAGATCAGGCAGGGATAAATGCCCAGCTTCACGCCCAGGTACAGGTAGTCCAGAAGGCCGGGGGTGATGGTGCTTCCGGCGGTGGCGATCATCTGGCCCAGGGAGGAATACACCTGGCCGTCGCTGATGAAGGCGGCGGAGTCCTTGATGATGATTGGAACGGACTCGGCCAGCACGGTTCCATTTTCGGCGATCAGCCGTCCCAGGCCGTCCAGCTGCGCGCCGACAGAGAAGGAGGACGTGATCTGGCCCAGCACATTGCCGTTCAGGATCACGGCCCCGGCGTTGTTCACCGTCATCGCGCCGGATTCCACCAGCTCTTTCAGGTTCGCCAAGTTGGGGGAGTCGATCAGAATCGCCCCGCCGAACAGGCTCCAGTTGGCATGTCCGCCCGCGAACAGCGCTTCATGGTATACCTCGCTGCCCAGCAGGTTGGTCAGCAGCATACCGAAAGCGATGGGCAGCAGCAGGAGGGGTTCAAACTTTTTGACGATGGCAAGATAAATCAGCAGACAGGCGATGCCCACCATCACCAGGGCCAGCGGATTGGCAAGGAACTGCGCAATGCCGCTCTCCCGGGCCAGGGAAGACAGCGTCTGTAAAATATCAACAGATTGTGTTCCCACGGAAGAATCTCCTTTCAAATTTCTTTTTGCGCTTGTTCATCCGGATAAAGGATTTCTCTCCGTAGGGGCGGATATCATCCGCCCGCTTCGTTTGGCATCCTTGAAGATTGATTTATCATGCTGCGTTGGCGGGCGGATGATATCCGCCCCTGCATCGCGCATTGGATGGCGAGAATACCCAAAGGGGAAGCAAAGCGCATTGTTCAGGATCAGCTTCCTATCAGTTCAGCACCACGAGGGGATCGCCGGAGTTGACAGACGCGCCCTTGGAAACGGCCACCTGGGCCACGGTGCCGTCCTGGGGAGCCAGGATTTCGTTTTCCATCTTCATGGCTTCCAGAATCAACAGGATGTCGCCCTTCTTCACGGCCTGGCCCTGGGCCACTTTCACGTCCAGGATGGTGCCGGGCATGGGGGCGTTCACCTTGGTGCCGTTGGCAACGGGCGCGGCCTTGGGGGCGGCGGGCTTGGCGGCAGGGGCGGCAGCCTTGGGGGCAGCAGCCTTCGGCGCGGCGGCAACGGGAGCGGACGCTTCGCCCGCGGCCACTTCTTCCACTTCTACTTCATAAGCGACACCGTTCACGGTGATATTGAATTTACGCATGATATTTCCTCCTGTATGAATTCATGTAGCAATGCAGGACGAAACGCCGCTCAATCATCTTTCGGTCAAGATTGACTGGCAGCGGGCGGATCATATCCGCTCCTACGGTTCGTCCTGGAATTGACGCGCGATTGATGATGAAAAATCAAAAGTGGCTGAATATCTGTTCTTCCCTGGCGGCGCGGGCCCGGGCGGAGCTGTTCTGCACCCGGCGCACCCGGCGCACAACGAACCCGCTGTCATGGCCCTCTTCCTGCCAGATGGCGGCGATGGCCGCGGTGATGGCGGCGACCACGGACAGATCGTCGGTTTCTTCCTCCTCCGGTTCGGCCACGGGTTCCGGCATGGGGGCAGGCGCGGCCTTCACCGGCACGGGGGCGGCCTTGGCGGCCTTCTGCCGTCCGGTGAACATCGTCATGACCGAGATGCACACGATCAGGATCACCAGACCGAAGAACACCACCAGCATGCCGACGCCCGTCGTGGACAGGCCCAGTATCAATTTATCCATCCTGACCCCTCCTTACAGCGGCAGGTTGCCGTGCTTCTTGGGCAGGTTCACGTCATGCTTGTTCGCCAGCACTTCCAGGGCGGCGATGATATATTTCCGGGTTTCCTTGGGCTCGATCACGTCGTCCACCACGCCCGCCTGGGCGGCGTTCACCGCGCCGTGCTGCTTGGCGTAGGCCGCTTCCAGCGCTTCCCGGCTTTCCCCGGCGTTCAGCTTGTCGCCGTCCAGGGTCTGCACGGCCGCCTGGCTGGTCAGGGGCGCGATCACGGCGGTGGGCCAGGCGTAGGACACGTCGGCAATCGCCTTGCCGCCCATGGCCACGTAAGCCGCGCCCACGGCGTCGCCGGTAAAGATGGCGACCTTGGGAGAAGTGGCTTCGGCGTAAGCGTAAATCAGCTCGGCAGCGCCCCGCAGCAGCGCGCCCTGATGGCTGGTCATGGGCACCGCCAGGCCGTCGGTGTTCACCAGGGACACCACCGGCAGGCCGAAGCAGTCGCACAGCCGCACGAACCGGGCCGCCTTCCGGGCGTCCTGGGAGGTGATGCGGCCGTTGTCCACCTTGTGGTCGTTGGCCACCAGGCCCACGGTGCGTCCGCCGACGCGGCACAGCGCGGTGTGGATGGCGGGGCCGTAGCCCTTGTAGAGCTCGATCACCTGATTGCCGTCGGCCAGGTCGGCCATCAGCGCGGCGGCCTCCTCGGGATCGTCGCACACGGTCAGGCGGTTCAGGTCCTCGCCGTCGGCCAGGGGCGCGTCCTCCATGTTGGAGGCGGGCAGCAGGTCGATCAGGGAGGTGATGAGGGCGAAGGCTTCGTCCTCGTTCTCGGCGGTCAGCGCCACGGCGCCCTGGGCGTCCATGGTTTCCGCGCCGAAGAGCTGCTGGGCGGTCTTGGCCCGGCCCTTTTCGCTGTTCATCACCTGGGCGGTGTGCAGCCGGATCTCGCCAGTTTTCTTTACTTCGATATTGATGTCGCTCAGCTGGGTCATCATGGCGGCCAGGCCCGCGCAGGGGCCCATGACGCAGGTGATGATCGGGCACACGCCGGAGAGCCGCGCCATGGCGCTGAGGATCTCGGCGTATGCGGGCAGGGCGTTCATGCCCTCCTCCAGCTTGATGCCCGCGCTGTCCAGCAGCGCCACAATGGGCGAGCCGGTCACCCGGGCCATGTTCAGGGTCTTGAGCATTTTTGCCGCCTGGGCGGTGGTCATCGCGCCGCCGCAGGAGGTGAAGTCCTGGGCGAAGCAATACACCGCCTGGCCGTTCACCGTGCCGCTGCCGGCCACGGCGTTGCCGTCCTTGCGCAGGGCGTCGATTTCCACGAAGCTGCCCGCGTCAAAGAGCTTGGCGGCGCGTTCCCGCGCGGTGCTCTTGCCGTCGGCATGCTGCTTGGCTACGCGCTCGGCGTCGCCCGCCAGGATCGCCGCCTTTTCCATGGCCAGAGCCTGCAATCTTTCAGACATTTCCAATCCTTTTTCCCCCATTCTCCTGTAATATTGGTCATGAAGGTTTGAAATAAATATTTCATGGCGTTTCTTTCCGCTTTTTTCCCAACAAATACATATCGGGAAGGCAGCAAAAAAGAAAGCCTCAACCTAACCCAAATTCCCCTATTCGACCGAAATCATCCTTTTCCTGCCAGCGAACGGAAAAAATTTAGGATTCTCAGCTTTTAGCTTTTTTTAAGGTTGACGCTTTATTCTGCTGCTGTCGGAAGGAAAATCCCGACGGCAAAGGAGGTCATTAAATGAACATAAAAAAGAACCGGGTACTCCGGAATTTACTGATTGATGTTGTATGCCTGGGCGTGGCACTGGTGGTGTTTGCCCTGTTCCACCATGTGCTCCCCCGCCAGCAGCAGAGCGTGGGTATCGTGATTCCCAATCCTTACAAAACAGAAAACAACACAGGCACAGATAGCAGCCTGGCCCTGCCCGAGGACACCGTGTACCTCGCCGCGGGCGGCATGAGCGACGGCGGTCTGAATCTCTCCGCCGCGCGGAACAATCGCAATACCCAGAAAAACAACAGCAAAAACACCATGAACAGCAAGGGCGGCAGCGCCCTGACCGACGGCGGGGAAGCGGCGGAGGAAGCGGACGATACCCCCATCGCCGACAAATTCGCCGACAAGTACACCGATACCGTGGTGGTGACGGACAGCAGCTATACCAGCCCGGACATTTCCATCACCGTCACCGAGGAAACTACTGACGACGGCCGCGTTACCTATTACCTGGCGGACATCTATGTGCGGGACATCACCTGCTTCCAGTCCGCCCTGGCCCGGGGCACCTACGGCAGCGGCTACCGGGACAGCATCACGGACATGGCGATGCTGAACAACGCGCTGCTGGCCGTCAACGGCGACTACTACGGCAACACCAACGAGGGCGTGGTGATCCGCAATGGGGTCATCTACCGGGCCAACCGCACCAACTGCGACGTGTGCGTGCTGTACTATGACGGGCGCATGGAAGTCATGCCCGGCAGCGCCTTTGACATGCAACAGGCGATCAGCGACGGCGCGTGGCAGGCCTGGACCTTCGGCCCCGCCCTGCTGGACACCGACGGCAGCGTGATTTCCAGCTTTGCCAGCACCAGCCGCATCATCTCCGCCAACCCCCGCACCGCCATCGGCTACTATGAGCCGGGCCACTACTGCATGGTGGTGGTGGACGGGCGCGGCGCGTCCGCGGGCATCACCCTGCCCGACTTGTCCCAACTGTTTTACGACCTGGGCTGCACCGCCGCCTATAACCTGGACGGGGGCAATTCCTCCATCATGGTCTGGCAGGACGCGGTCATCAACGATCCCTCCGGCGGCGGCCGGGAGAGCAGCGACGCCCTGCTCATCGCGGAGGTGAACCGGTATGAATAAGATCTATGCGCTTCTGCGCCACACCACCGTCATCCTGTCCCTCATGTTCCTGGTGTTCCTGGTGCTGGATCAATTCAATCCCATGATGAACTTCATCGACAACGGCATTTCCCGCTGGCTGCTGGCTGGGCTGTGCGCAAGCGGCTTTTGCCAGAGCGTGCTGGGATGGGCGCTGGAGAACAAACAGCATGCGTGACCGCATCTCCTCCACCCCTTCCGCGCTGTGCACCGTGGCAGTCATCGTTTGTTCCTTGGCGCTTCGAGGCACGTTATGAAAAAAAGCAAAGGGCCGCCGTCCGTTTGGACAGCGGCTTTTAGAATACTCCCATAGCATATTATGATTTATAAAACGAACAGCATCAGTATTTCAGCAACCGTTGGAAGAAAATCATTCCCCAATAGGGAACGTATCCCATCCGGCGCATGAGCCGCAGCAGCGCGCCGGTATGGCCAGCGTTTTCTGCATACCGGTATACATCCTCGGAAATGGCGCGGATGTTTTTGTCCAGTGCTTTGATTTCCCGCAGGCTGTTTCGGCAGACGGGCATCAGCAGCATGAAATGCACAGTGCCAGCGTGGTATTCGCTGACGCGCTTGCGGATGATGGGATAGTTGGGATTTGCTTCCTGGGCCGCGCAGAAGGTGGCGAGGCGGACGTCCAGGTCCATCATTTCCGGGTAATGCTTCATGATGGATTGCTTTGACATGCTTTGCCCGTCGCGGCCGACGCGGTAGCAATAGACGGAAAAATCAAAATACTGCATGGTTTTTGCCGTTGCCAAGGGATAGGAAACCACCAGCGCGTCGGTATACAATACGTGCTCCGGCAATGTCAGGCCGCAATCCCGCAGCACCTGCGTGCGGAAGGTCATGCCCCACATACCGAAATCGCTCTTGGCCGTGAAGCGCGACAAGTCTTTGATTTCCCCGCCCTCTTCGGCGTAGTAATCCCGGAGGGTCAGGTGGTCCGGGTCGGGGCCGGTTTGGTAATTGGTCATGACAATATCGGCGTCGGTTGCTTCCAGCGCATCCATCAGCCGAACCAGCCCGTCGGAATTGAACCAGTCGTCGCCGTCCAGCAGCTTGAAAAACATGCCCGTGGCGTGGGCCAGGCTGTAATTGACCGTGGAGCCGTAGCCGCCGTTTGCCTTGTGGACGGGAAACACGGAGTCCGGATAGCGGTCGGCGTACCGCCGGGCGATTTCCAGCGTGCCGTCGGTGCCGCCGTCATCGATCACGAAGATTTCCAGCCGGTCGATCACGCTGTCCACGCGCAGGGAGCTCAGCGCCTGGTCAATGAACGCCTCCACGTTGTAGGCGGCGATCGAGACCGTTAATAGCTTTTTGCTCATCTTTTCTCCGCCTTTCCCATGCGTGTTCAACGAATCCGGTGATAGATCGCCCAGCTTTTGTAAAATGGTGCATACCCCAGCCGCAGCAGCTGAATCGCCAGCTTGTCTCGCTGGGGCGCTTTGGCGTCCGCCCATATCGCCGCGGCATTGCCGAGAACTTGCTTGCGCAATTCATCCCGCAAAGCAGAATATTCCTTTGAACAATGCTCCATATAGCGCAGCACGCTCAGCCTCGCGTGGGTCATCCGACGACGGCAGGCCGCATCCAGATCGGGGTGGGAACGCAATGCGGTTTCCGTCAGCCGCCGGGCGGAGTCTATGAATTGCAGATTTTTCTCAGAAAAGCCCTGGTTGACGATGGAGCTTTCCCGTTGGACATAATGGTACTGGGGTCGGCCCCCATACACATAGGATGGCGTGGCCCCCAGCACATCCCCGAAAACATAAGTATCCTCGTACAGCCTGCCTTTGGGGAAGCGGAGGGTATCGAACACGGAACGGTGATACAGCTTCCCCCAGGCGCTCACGTCCACCCGGTCGTGGTACAGCACCGCTTCAAAAGCGTCGTGGACGGAGAACACCGTTGTTTCTTCTTCTGGGTAGGCAGGGCTGCGTTTTCCGTTCCGCTCCACAAAATGGTTCGCTTGGCACACCTTGCAGCCGGGAACAGCCTGAATCAGCGACAGCAGGTAGCTCAGGTATGTGGGCTCCACATAATCATCCGCATCGACGAAGGACAGGTATTCCCCCCGCGCCGCGTCGATGCCCGCGTTCCGCGCGTCGGACAGCCCCCCGTTTTCCTTGTGGATGCATCGCACACGGCTGTCCTGCGCGGCGAAGCGGTCGCACATTTCGCCGCAGGCATCCGGCGAGCCATCGTCCACCAGGATCAGTTCAAAGTCCGCCATGTTCTGACCCAGGATGGACAGCACGCACTTTTCCAGATAGGCTTCCACCCGGTACACCGGCACGATCACGGACACCGGCGGTTGCTTTTCCCGAATCATTTTCGTATCCATTTTTTCATCATTTTCATCGTCATCCCCCATGCCGCCGTCGCCATCGGCTCCCGGAGCAGGAGCAGCGTTCCGCCATAAGCCCCGAAGAACAGCGGGGCGGCAAGCAGCAGCGTGGCGAAATTGCCCCAGGGAACCTTCCCAAGCCAGAAGGAAGCCACCACGGCAGGCAGCAAAGAGAGCAGTATCTTCCCATAGGCAATGCCTGTAAACACAGTTCGTGCTTCCTTGCGCAGGAACCAAAGCTGGATCAGCAGCACCGCGGCCTCAGCGATCAGCGTGCTGACCGCGGCCCCTGTGGCGGAATATGGCGGAATCAGCACAGCGTTGAGCACCAGATCAATCGCCGCCCCGGCAACGACGGAATAGAGCACATAGCGCTCCCGGTCGGTGGGCACCATGATTTCAATGCCTAAAATGTTGGTGATGCCAATCAAAAGCAGCGTAGGCATCAGGACGCGCATGGGGCGCACAGCCGGCAGAAAGTCCGGGCCGGAAAGCAGCCCGATGGCAGGCTGGGCGAACAGGAAGAAAAACACCATGCAGGGCGCCGCCGCCAGAAACACGAAATGCAGCGCCTTGCGGCTCATGCTCTGAAAATCCACCATCCGCCCATGATGGACGTAATACGCCGCCCGGGGCAGCATCACCGTGCCGAGCGATGTGATCACGCTGACCAACAGGGACTTGACCCGTACCGAGGCGTTATAAATACCCACGTCGGCCTCGCTGCGCAGAAAGCCCAGCATCAGCACGTCCAGGTTGGTATACACCGTCGTGGCGCAGGCCATGGCAAAAAAGATCAGCACCGGCTTTATGTGGCGAAGCAGATTGTATTTCCCGACGGGGCGAAAGCCGATATATTTCCGGGCGAAAACGAGATTCAGGATATTGGAGGCGGAGGCGGCGAAAATGGACAGTACGCCGTAGACCACATAATCCTTTTCTTCCTTTACCAGCAGGAACACCATCACCAGCGCGATGAGCTTGCACGCGATCGACCGCAGGGCGATATAGGCGTACTGCTCCAGGCCCTTGTACAGCCACTCCATGCCCAGCGAAGTCAGCAGGATGCTGACGCTCATGAGGAGGTAAAGCGTCTTTTCGCCCTGCAATCTCGGCACCGTGGCCAGCGCCAGGAAAAAGATCAGGTACACCGCCGCGTTCATGATCAGGTTGATCAGGAGCAGCTCGTGGGCCGTCCGGGTCAGCTCCTCCCGGCTATCCCGCGCCTTGGCCGCCGCCCGCACGCCGTATTCCGGGATGCCCAATTGGGCGAACATGGAGAACCAAACCACCAGCGACGTGGCAAAGGTCACTTTCCCCATCCCCACCGTCAGCAGGATACGCGCCACATAAAAATACGTCACCAGCGGAAACAGCGCGTTGGACAGCGACAGCAGCGCGTTCATGAGGAAATTTTTCTTGATGGAAATCTGCTTCATGGTATCTTATCCCGTTTTGCGCCGCGGATTTTCCGCAGCAGGAAATTGCCGCCCTTGACCAGCCAGTTTTCCCGTTCCGTATGATAGACCCCAAGCTCCCGGTACGGTATTTTTCCCGTTTCGATCCAGGCGTCCAGCAACCGCTCCGAAAGGTATCCCATCATGCGCGGCGCGGGCGTGCCCAGGCGCTTTTCGGTTTCAAATAAAATATCAAACAGCCATTCGCAGTACGAATCAAACTGTTCCCGCCGCATGATAAACATGTTGAAGCGGTGACCGGAGGTTTTCGCCATGCTTTGGTCAAAGGCAGGAAGATACGCCGGGTACAGGTCTTTTAGCGTTCCGCGCAGGGCGTCCAGGCTTTCCCGGCCGTGGGCGTGAACGAACTGGCTTTCTCCCGTTTCGATATAATAGTTTCGCTTCTTGGGCAGGATCACCGGCGTTTCATTCATGAGTCTGCAAAGCGTTTCCTCCCGCAGCGGTGTCTTTTCCCCCGGTTCCTGGAAATAGCGCCGGTAATGGCACAGCCCGACAGCCTCCGCGCCCAGGTTTTTCCAGGCCCAGTATAGCGCCGTCAGCTCGCAGTAGACGCCGTTTTTTTCGCTGATGCCGTCCCCCGCGTCATCCCCCTGATAGCCCAGCCGTTCATGGCAGGCGGCCCCGGCTTGCACGGGCAGGTACATTTTTTCCTCCGGCATGGGATACTGCTTGTGGGTGGCCACCACGATCTTGATGTTCATACCGTTGTACCCATTATATCACGCGCAGATATTTCCGGTTCAGCTTCCCTTCCTTGCCCAGGGCGATCAGGCGGGTATAGCGCTCCACGGCCTTTTCCATGATTCCTTCCCAGGGCACGGGAATGGTTTCCCGGGCGTTCTGACCCACCTCCAGGCGCTTTTTCTCGTCGCTGAGAGCGGCGCTGATGACCCGCGCCAGGTCCAGCGCGTTGTTTTCGCAAAGATACCCGTTTTCCCCGTCGCGGATGATTTCGGCGGCGGTGCTTCCCCGCACCATCACCGAGGGCGTGCCCATCACGGCGGCTTCCCGCACCACCATCGGCGCGGCGTCATAGAGCGAGGGGAAGCAGAACAGATTCGCGCGGCTGTACAGCCCGTCCAGCAGAGCCATATCTGTCACGTGGCCCGCCAGGTGGGTACGGTCCTTCAGGTTCAGATCGCTGATTTTGTGCTCGATCTCGCGCATATCCGGACCCTGCCCCGCCAGGACAAGCTGGAATTTTTTCCCCTGTGCCTTCAATGCTGCGCAAGCCTCCAATACTGTCAGGATATTTTTCTTCCAATTCATTTGGCCCACAAACAAAAGCACCGGATCTTTTTTGAGGCCCCAGCGGCGGTTGACCTCCTCGATGGCCCTCGGATCGGCCTCCCGCAGGGAAACGCCGTTGGGCATCACCTGAATGTCGCCCTCGTAGCCGTATTCGTGCAGCACGTCGGCGGGGTTCTGGCCCACGGCCCACACCTCGTCGCAGCGGTTGTAAAAGTCCACCACGAATTTGACCCCTGCCTTCGCCAGGGTTTCGGACTTGGTGACCTTCAAAAAATCGTCGTAGTACTTGGAATGAAAGGTTGCCACCAGCGGGATTTTCCGCAGCACCGCCAGGCGCAGCGCCTCGCTGCCCGCGGTAAAGGGGCTGTGGGCGTGGGCGATGTCCAGGGGAATCATGCGCATCCGCTTGCGGTAGTGCGGATCCCAGGGCGCTTCGCCGGTTTTGTACTGGTGCATCCCCGGCACCTTGCGGGCGGTAAAATCTACCAGTTCGAAGGGATAACCGCCCCGGAAGCCGGTGTCGTACATCGGCGTCACTACCGTGACCTGATGTCCCATTTTGCACAGCGTTTCCGAATAAGCCAGCGCTACCCGGCCCACGCCGTCCACAATGGGCAAAAACGTATCTGTAAACTGTCCGATTCTCAGCATCTTTTTTCTCCAAATTGGGTTTTTTGAGCGTCAGGAAATCCATCGTCAAGCGTGCGGCCACGGAAGCCAATTCATTCGTTTCCTCCAACGCCGCTCTGCCCCTCTTTCATTGCATTCCGTTCTCTGCAATCAAGCGTTGGCGGCCGGGCTGCTTGTTTCAATGCGTGCCCGTCAGCGCAAGGATTGACAGGCTGATTTATTATACCATGCGGACAAACAACGGTCAAAGGAAACTTTCTTCCATTTTTATCCATCAAAGAAACGATGCGTTTTCCGCTGCGCCACATATTCCGCGGATACCGGCCCATATCCCAATCACAAAGCCGCCGGATCATATTGCGATCAGGCGGCTTTGCGTTTATCGGTTCATTCATTCGATGGCGCAAATACTTCTTCGTCCCATAACTTGACGGACACTCCCCTATGTTCTTCTAAAAAGAAATGGACAAACGCCCATGATATCAGATGCTCGGCCCACACATAGCCGGGCCGTCTTTTATATCCAGGATGACGGATTCTTTCAGCGCGTCGATGATTCCGCCCGCTGATGAGGCGCGATGAGCGTGTTCATGGTTCATCCTCCCTGTAATAGGAAATCCCAGTGGGAAGCGTCCCGGTGGCTTCTTCCATCAGCATTTCCAGCATTTGATCCAAATCCACGTCGGTAAACAGGGCGGGATAGGCGGTCTTGGCAATCATCACCAGGGCTGCGGTTTGCAGATAAGGCGCTTCCAAAAGCTCCTGGGAAAGCAGCAGAATGCGGTGGTTCTTTACCGCGTCGATGGCTGCCCAGCCTTCCCGGCTTCGCAGGCTTTCGTACAGCGTTTTCGCTGCCCTTTCGTTGCCAAGCACGCCGCTGTCCACGATCTTGACGATGACGCCGGGGTTCTTCCTTACGACCCACCCGTCGTCCACCCGCAGGTTTTCCGGCAGCAGCCGGGCCGACACGTCATAGCAGCCGGCGTTCAGGATCAGGGTATGTTCCGGGGAGGTTTTGTGGATGGTTACGTGATCCTGGTCTGTTTCCCAATATACGTTCAGCCGCTGGCATTCAAACACCGAGCCCATTCTGTCCTGGAGCAGGACGGTGAAATAGGTCATGGCGGAGTCCGCCGCGTCCGCGTCATCGGACACGCCCATCTGCTCGGCTTCTTGGGCGGCAATGGTTTGAGTTGCCGTTTCCTCGGCCTGATCGTTCACCTGGCCGACTTGTTTCTCAGCTTCTTCATTCGATGCGGACGCGCCGTTTCCTTCCCCTTCTGTATGCAGAAAATGATCCGTACCCGGCACGATCTCGGCGGGAGCGTTTTCATCATACTCTTTTCGGGAAGCCTCGGGATTTTCCTTTGTTTGACTGCCGATTTCGCCGCCGTCCCCGGATTCAGTCAAATCCGCTTCTTCGGAAATGCTTTCGCCCTGCTTCGTTTCATCGGTCTGGCTATCAGCGGCTTCGGGCAAGAGGATTGCAGAGCCGCCATGGATGCGTGTGCGGCAGCCGCACAGCAGCAGACACAGGCTCAACAAGAGCACCGGGAGCATCTTTCTTTTTGATTTTATACCCATAGGCACTCCTTATATTTGAGCCGCAGCCGCTGCTTCCAGTCAGCCCGCTGCTGCAAGGCTTGTTCAGTTTCGTTCAATAGCGCCAGCGCCTGCTGACGGTCTTCCTCTTTCATTTCGTGGGTGCTGTACGCCGCTTCCTCAAACAGCTTTTCGCAGGCAGTGAAACGCTGCACGTAATCCGGTGAAAGATCAGCGTGCCAGGCGGCATAAGGTGTGTTGTCCTCCCCATGGCCCGTGGCTTCCAGCCAGGCGGCAACATGCTGAAAAATGGCAAACACCGCTTCATTGACATTTTCGGATTCAAAAACCTTCCGGGCGTCCAGCGCCTTCTTTCGCCGCTGATTCAGCAAAAGAAAAGGCAGGAAGGGCAGGATCACCAGCGCCACCGTCAAAAGCAGCAGCAGGACGATCCGCAGATAATCCACCCAATGGGGCATAGAAATCTGCTCTTCCTCCACCGTCACCAGCCGGTATTCCCGGTCTGTCCGCGCTTCCTGGCCGCCTGCTGTCAGCGTTTGTGTGTGCACATGACGGGTTTCGTTTTCGCCTGCGGGCTGCTCGTGGGTGGTTCCGGTGATGGACTGCGCCATTTGGCTCAGCCTGTCCCGGACGGTTTCAGAAGCGGCTTCGGTGGCAGCGTCCACCCCGGGATACAGCAGCAGCACGGCCATGGAAACAATCATCATGCCGGTCAGAGCTGTCAAAGCCACCTTGCGCTTCCAGGGGCGTTTCATCATCCAAAGGACGAACAGCGCAAAGAGCGGTACATTCACCCAGAACGGAAACGCCAAGCCAAAATAAATCTGGAAAAGCACACATGCCGCCATCAGCCCCAGCGCCAGAAAACGGCTGCCGGACAGCAGCGTCATCCCCAGCAGAGAAAGCCCTATGAGCGAAAGCAAAACAGCGGCAAAGGCGACAGGCTGATCGGCGGGAACGTCAAAGCGTTCATAAGCATAGGCATTCACCGCTTCGCTGGCGTCAAACAGGCGGTTGAGCAAAGCCTGCATGCCCTGGTTCGCAGAGGGGATCATCAAAAGCAGCATCAGGGAGAAAAGGAAGATCGAAAAACCAATCAGAAAAATGTGCTTCTTCAACTTATTTGCAGCAGGCTGTTCGGCTTCCAAAACAGTCTTTATTTCCATTTCTTCCGCTGTTTTGTTCTTCGCCTGCTCCCGCACCAGCAGCTCATCCCGCTTGGCGGTGAGCTTCCAATGGATGCGGTTCACGGGATCGCCGGGCAGGTACGCCCGCACGTCGCCGGGATCGTCCTCCTCCCGGGTTTCAAAAGTCTTGATCGTTTGGGGGATGGCTTTGGGCTGTTGGCTGACTGTGTCCTTTTCAAACAGACCACGCCGCAGAACAGGCACAAAAGGCATCAGCAAGGTACACGCCAGCACGATACGGGTGTCGGTGTTATTCTCAAAGAAATACAGCAGGCAGGTCAGTACCAGCCACACTGCAAAGCCCACATACCGCTTTTTCATTGCTTCCACATCCCACGGCTGTGCCGGTCCGGGTTCTCCACGGTTCTCAGTAAATCGTTCAGTACATCGTCCACGGTCTGGTTCGTGCTTTCTTTCAGCAGCACCCGATGGGCGCACACGTCCCGGAACACCGCCTGCACGTCATTGCCGGTGACAAAATCCCGCCCGTCCATCCAGGCGTGGGCTTTGGCCATGCGATCCAGGAACAGCGCGCCGCGTGGGCTGATGCCCACGTCCACCGCTTCATGCTCCCGGGAAGCCAGGGTCAGGCGCGTGATGTAATCCAGGATGGCGTCCCTGGACACCACCTGCTGTACTTCTTTTTGCATGCTGATCAATACGTCCCGGGTCATCACACATTGCACCTGATCCATGGGATTGACACCCTGGCGGTTTTTCAGCATTTCCATCTGCGCCGCGTAATCGGGATAGCCCAAGGACAGCCGAACCAGGAACCGATCCACCTGAGCGTAGGGCAGAAACTGCGTACCAGCCGCGCCCACGCTGTTCTGGGTGGCGATGACCAGGAAGGGCTTTTGCAGGGAATAGGTCACGCCGTCCACGGTGACCTGGCGCTCTTCCATAGCTTCCAGCAGGGCGGACTGGGTCTTGCTGCCGGCCCGGTTGATTTCGTCCCCCAGCAGGAGGTTCGCGTCGTTCAGTGCGCCGGGATGGTAGGAAAAGCCGCCGCTTTGCCTGTCATACATAGAAAAGCCCACCAGGTCGGAGGGCAGCACGTCCGGGGTGAACTGCACCCGCTTATAATTCAAGCCAACCGCCCGGCTAAGCGCCACGGCCAGCGTGGTTTTTCCCACGCCGGGTACGTCGTCCAGCAGCACATGGCCGTCCGCCAGCAGGGCGGTCAGAATCTTTGTGACGGCTTCCCGCTTGCCAGCGATAACCTTTTCAATTTCAGCGAGCACCTTTTCCATTTCCAGGCGCATGGTTTCCTCCTGTAAATAATCTTTTTTAGAAGGTATTCTGGGGGAAACCGCTCTTTGGAGCCCAAAGAGCGGTTTCCCCCAGTCCCCCTTCCGAGAAAAGCAAATAGGGAATAAGACTCTAGGATATGTCTTGGATGCGCCTGCTTATAGTCAGGTGACATATAAGAAACAGCAAGTCAAAACGGCTTGCTGTCAAAGGCTGTACCGGCTGCCGGAATCGCTGCGACGAATCCGGCAGGCCGGTGAAAAGTGCCAATTGCAGCACATCCTGACGGAAAAAGACGGAGATTGCTGTGGGAACCGCTCTTTGGAGGCCAAAGAGCGGTTCCCACAGACCCCCTCCGAGAAAGCCGAACAGGGCATGGATTAGGCGTTTACTTTACAGTAATTCGCCCCTGGGCTTTGGCATAAGCTTCGCTGATCTGGTTGTCCAGTTCGCCCGCGATGTACAGCCACACCACGTCCCGCACCACGGCGGTGGTGATGGTGCTCTTTTCGTTGGCTTCCGCAGCGGCAGCGAAGATGTAGGACGAATCCATGCCGTTGAAGTTGGCGTTGCTGGTGATCACGGCATAGGTGGCTTCCGCGTCAAAGGGCTGGCCGTTCACTTCCTCGATGGTCACGCGGCTCAGAGAGGCGGCCTTGAACCAGCCCTTCTCCCCGTAGGCTTCGCCCTTGTCGAACTCCTTGGCGGTATCCACGGTGTATTTGAGGCCGGACACCTGCATGAAGGAGGCGCACACAGCGGCGGTATCCTCGGTATAGGGCAGGCCCTGGGAAGCGGCTTCCAGCGCTTCCAGCAGCTGCGCGCCGGTCATGTAAACCACAGCTACCTTGTTGGGATAGGGAAGTACCTCTGCCAACTGCTCCGCGCCGAACTTGCCTTCCGCTACGTCCGCGCGCAGGTTGCCGCCGTTCCACAGGGCCACGATGTGATCGGCGTCCACGGCGATGCTGGTATTGCCGGCGGTCACGTCGTCCTCTTCAAAGTATTCGTTGATTGCGCCGGAGGCAGCGAACCAGCGCATTGCGTCCGTCCACAGATCGCCCAGGTTGGTTTCACCCTTGCGGGCGGCGTCATCCGCACCATAGAGCACAGCGCCAGTATAGGCTTCCAGGGTATCGTCCAGTTCGATCGTATTACCGTGAGCGTCGGTAAAGGTCACGGCGGATGCGGTCGCGGTAAGACTGCACAGCAGCCCCAGCGCCAGAATCATGGCAATCGCTTTTTGAAACATTTTCATGGTTGTCCTCCTGTCAATTTGCATGGATTTCCGTCCCGGCGGGCCGCGTATGCGAGCACGCCGGGCATCACAGAAATGGGGATGAGGAAATCAGGCGCAGCCTGATTCTCCGTCCCGGCGGGCCCTGGATAGGAGCACGCCGGGCATCACAGAAAAAAGGCCCCAGAAGCCATCTTCGTACGGCCTTCGGCATCTTCATGATACCGGAATTGTTCTGGAGCCTTCTATCAAAACGGCTTGCTTGTGCAAGCCCAGGAGCAGCTTGTGCTGACAGTATGCATGGTATCACGAAGAAACCATTTTGTCAATGATTTCAACTGCTGGAGCGGAACTTCTTCCATCAGTTTTATGGATGCGGAAGTCAGGCGATCCCGCGCCTGGGGGTTCCCACTTGGGTTTGCCTGGTCAGCCTTCTAACCATAGCATCAAAGAATCCCCCAAATGACTTCCCTTGGGGGAAGCCTTTTGGGGGATCTTATTCAATGCTGAAAGATGAATCCGTATCAGGCGTCCAGGATCATGGACAGCGCGCCGTAGAGCACGGAGTCGTCGCCCAGGGCAGCCTTTTTCAGCTCCACGGTGGGGCGGATGGAGGTCATGCAGTAGCGGTCAACCTCGGCCAGGATTTTTTCCAGGAAAATATCGCCCACGGCTTCGATGACGCCGCCGCCGTACACCACGGCGTCGGGGCTGATGGTGTTGATCATGTTGCCGGTGGCGATGGCCAGATAGTGGCACGCCCGGTCAACGGCCTCCATGGCGACCGCGTCCTGCTCCTGCAAGGCGCGTTTGAGGGCCTTGCTCTTGAAGGCGGAGCCGTCCAGGGCATCGGACATGAGGCACTGCCTTCCGCGGGACACCTGTTGGCGGATATAGGCGGACATGCCCTGCTTGCTGGAGAAAGCCTCCAGACAGCCGCGCTGGCCGCAGTTGCACAGCGGGCCTTCGGGGTCCAGGGTCATGTGGCCGAACTCCGCGCCTTTGAACAGATGGCCGGTAAACAGCTTGCCGTCCAGGATCAGGCCGCCGCCCATGCCGGTGCCGACGAAGAAGCCCACCACGTTTTTATAGCCCTTCACCGCGCCGTATTTGTATTCGCCCAGCACACCCACGTTCACGTCGTTGCCGATGTGGAAGGGCACGTCGAATTCCTTTTCGATGGGCTGACGGATATTGTAGTCCCGCCAGGGCAGGTTGGGGGAAAAGAGCACCACGCCCTCCTCCTGGTTGATGACGCCCGGCGCGCCCGCGGCGATTGCCCGGATATCACTCTTCTTGATGCCGGATTCCTTGATCATCTCGCGCACAACGCTGATGATCACCTGCTCGATGTTTTCCGAGCTGTCACCGCCGGATTTGGTTTTTTTCTTGAGCCGGTAGATAGGCTTTTCCTTGCTGTCGAAGATCGCGCCCAGCACCTTCGTGCCGCCGATGTCCAGACAGATGCTGTACTCCTTTGCCATGTGGCTGCCTCCTTTTCGTTCTCACCGGAACCCCGGGCATAAAGCAAACGATAAAATGGTTACTATCATATTACCATAACTGGGCGGCACTTGTCCACACAGATTTTCAATCCGCGGCGGGCGGCGCGTCATGGCCCACCAGGTGAACGATAATCGGCTGCACGCCCAAGGCGGGCAGGATCTTTTCCGTCAGGTCGCGGGTGACAAAACGGATGGAGCTGGTGTTTTCGCAGGGGTGACAGCCGAACATGGCTTCCTTGAGCACGTCCTCGTCGATCACCAGCTGAACGCGGTGCTCCTGGTCATTCATCAGCCCCAGCACCGACACGCTGCCGGGATGCACATCCAGGAACCGCGCCATATATTCCTCCTCCCCGAAGGACAGGCGGCTCACGCCCATCTGTCCCGACAACTCCTTGGTCTTGAAGGGCTTATCGCCGGGCATGACGAGCAGATAAAAATTCGTTTTCTGCCGATTGCACAGAAACAGGTTTTTGCAGATGTGCACGCCCAAAATGGCGTCCACCTCTGCGCAGACCTCCATGGACGTGGCGGGCCGCTCCGGGTGGTCGGTGCGGTCAAATGCCACGCCCAGGCGGTCCAAAAACGCATAAGCCCTTTTCTCCCGGTCGCTTCGCCCGGTCAGGTCGGTGGGCGACCCGTGCAGCAGTTCCATGGTGTTTCCTCCCTTTTATTCTTCCCGGTACTGGGCCGGGCCGGATTCGTACAGGTTGCCGCCGTGGGCGTCCATGAGCACGATGGCGGGAAAATTTTCCACAGTGAAGCGGTGAATGGCCTCAGTGCCCAAATCCTCATAGGCCAGCACTTCCGCGCTTTTGATGCTGCGGGCGATCAGCGCCGCCGCGCCGCCCACCGCGCCCAGATACACCGCGCCGTAATCCTGCATGGCCTGGCGTACGGCATCCGAACGGCGGCCCTTGCCGATCATGCAGTTGAGGCCCAGCTGTAGCAGCTGCGGCGTGTAGGCGTCCATCCGGTAACTGGTGGTGGGGCCTGCCGAGCCCACGGCGTGACCCGGCGACGCGGGGGCCGGGCCCACATAATAAATTGCCTGGCCCGCCACGTCCACGGGCAGGGGTTTGCCTTCGTTCAGTAATTGAATCAGCCGCTTGTGGGCGGCGTCCCGTCCGGTCAGCATGGGGCCGGTGAGATATACCATGTCCCCGGCGCGGAGCTGCTGTACATCCTCTTTGCTTAACGGCAGATGGAGATGATACTCCCGCATAAATCTACTCCCCTTTATAAAAAGTCTTTTGAAGGATGGGGGTGCAGGGGGAAGGGAAGCTTTTCTCCAGAAAAGTTCCCTTCCCCCTGCAAAACAACTTACACCTCCCCCTCCGCGTGGCGGGCGGCGTGGCAGCAGATGTTGACGGCCACGGGCATACCCGCGATGTGGGTGGGGAAATAGTCAATGTTCACGGCCAGGCAGGTGGTCCTGCCGCCGACGCCGGCGGGGCCGATGCCCAGGCGGTTGATGGCGGCAAGGGCGTCGGCTTCCAGCTTGGCATAGCGCGGGTCGGGGTTGTGACTGCCGACAGGCCGGGCGGTCATGCGTTTGGCGATCAGGGCGGCCTGCTCGAAGGTGCCGCCGATGCCGACGCCGATGATCATGGGCGGACAGGGGTTGGGCCCGGCTTTGCGGGCGGTGTCGATGATGAAATTGCGCACGCCCTCTTCCCCGTCGGCGGCCACGCACATTTTGACCGCGCTCATGTTTTCGCTGCCGAAGCCCTTGGCGGTGATGAGGAAATGCACCTTGTCCCCCGGCACGATGCGCAGATGCAGGATGGCAGGGGTGTTGTCCCGGGTATTTTTCCGGTCAAAGAGCGGGTCGTCCACAATGGATTTGCGCAGGTAGCCTTCGGCATAGGCCTGGCGCACACCTTCCTGCACGGCTTGCTCAAAATCCCCGCCCGCGAAGTGCACGTCCTGCCCCACGTCGATGAACAGCACGGCCATACCGGTGTCCTGGCAGATGGCCACCTGCTCGTCCCGGGCGATCTGATAATTTTCACAGATTTGGCACAGCACCGATTTCCCAATGGGGGACGGTTCGGTTTCCGCAGCAGCCTTCACCGCCGCTTCCACGTCGGGGCCGATGTGATACGCCGCGGTCAAAAAAAGCTCCTTCACCTTGTCCGTGATCTGCGAAACGGGAATTTCTCTCATCGCGTTTTCCTTCTTTCTATGGCGGTTATTCTTTCAGATAGTTCCGGTGCTCCCCCTGAAAATCACGGCGCAGGTTGCGTTCCATCTTTTCCCGGTAGGCGGCGGTGAACTCCTCCGCCGTCGCGCCGCAGCACAGCAGCACGTCGTTTAAATACATGAACACATCCGCCATTTCCTCGCACAGGTGCGCCCGCAGCGCCCCGTCCCGGACGACCTCCTGGGCCCCGCGCTTTTTCAGGATGGCCGATACCTCGCCGATTTCCTCCACCGCGTACAGCAGATGATGCTTCGCGGTGCCGGGGTTGTCCCCCTCCCACACGCCCGCATACTTTTCCTGCAAGCGCCGTTGGTACTCCATCATTTCCTGAACGGTCAAACCGACATCTTTTTCCATCGTCATCCATCCAATCAATTATTATTCTACTTCTGTTCTTATTCCTTATAGTCTTTCTCGGAAGGGGGTCTGGGGGAAACCGCTCTTAGCCTTCCCCTGGCAGGGGAAGGTGGCCCGTAGGGCCGGATGAGGTTTTTCAAAGAGCGGTTTCCCCCAGCTTAATTACTTCTCCGCCTGGCTCAGCATCAGCTTGATGCGGTTCAATTGGTTCACCTCGCTGGCGCCGGGGTCGTAGTCCACGGCGGCGATGTTGGCCTGGGGGTAAGCGCGGCGCAATTGCTTGATGACGCCCTTGCCCACCACATGGTTGGGCAGGCAGCCGAAGGGCTGGATGCACACGATGTTGGGCACGCCGTGCTCCAGCAGCTCCGCCATTTCGCCGCAGAGGAACCAGCCTTCCCCGTACTGGTTGCCCAGGGAAAGGAACGGCTTGGCCAGCTCGCCGATTTGCTCGATGGGCATAGGCGGGGTAAAGCGTTTGGACACCCGGAGGGCGTCGGAGGCGGGCTTGCAGAAGGCCCGGATGAAGGGCACGCCCAGGCCGCTGGAATACTTGCCCGTCCAGCGGGTGCCCAGGTATTCGGTCTTGTAACTCTGATTGTACAGGGTGTAATAGGCAAAGTCCATAAAGTCCGGCACCACGGCCTCCGCGCCTTCCTGCTCCAGCACCTCCACCAGATGGTTGTTGGCCAGGGGCATGTACTTGACCAGGATCTCCCCCACGATGCCCACCCGGGGCTTTTTCATGTCCTCGTGAATGGGCAGGGTGTCAAAGTCGTGTACCAGCTCCCGGCACATGGAGGCGTAGGAGCGCTTCTCCTGCCCCAGCATCACGCGGCAGATGATCTCCTTCCACTTCCGGTGCAGGGCGTTGGCGCTGCCCGGTTCGATTTCATAGGGCCGCACCCGCAGCAGACACTTCATGATCAAATCGCCCAGCACAAGCACCTTGCCCGCGTCCAGCAGCATGGGCAGAGTGATCTTGAACCCGGTGTTGCTTTCCATGCCGTTGAAGTTCAGGCTGATGACGGGAATCTGGGGCAGACCCGCCTTTTCCAGCGCCCGGCGGATGAAGGAGACATAGTTGCTGGCGCGGCAGCAGCCGCCCGTCTGGCTCATGATGAGGGCCAGTTTGTTCACGTCGTATTTGCCGCTGAGCACCGCTTCCATCATCTGGCCCACGGTGATGATGGAGGGATAGCAGGCATCGTTGTTCACGTATTTGAGGCCGGTGTCGATGGCGCTGCGGCCCTCGTTGTCCAGCATCACCAGGTGATACCCATGGCGCTCGAACACCTTTTCCAGCAGGTCAAAGTGGATGGGGCTCATGCGGGGGGCCAGGATGGTGTAGCCCTGGTCGAACATGGCCTGGGTGAATATCCGGCGTTCATACGGTGCAGGCGCGGCGGCGGGGCAGACGCCCTTTTCCTCCCGCATCCGCATGGCGCTCAGCAGGGAACGCACCCGGATGCGGGCCGCGCCCAGGTTATTTACCTCGTCGATTTTCAGCACGGTGTACAGCCTGCCGCTGCCCTCCAAAATATCGCATACCTGGTCGGTGGTCACAGCGTCCAGGCCGCAGCCGAAGGAATTGAGCTGGATCAGCTCCAGGTCCTCCCGCTGCGCCACGAACTGAGCGGCGGTGTACAGCCGGGAATGGTACACCCACTGGTCGTTGACCCGCACGGGGCGGATGGGCTGAAAGTCCTTGGGGATGCTGTCCTCGGTCAGCACAGCCAGGCCGTAGCCCGCGATCATCTCCGGGATGCCGTGATGAATTTCCGGGTCAATGTGGTAGGGCCTGCCCGCCAGCACGATGCCCTTTCGATGGTTGTCCGCCATCCATTGCAGGGCCTTCTGCCCTTCCTTTCGCACGTCCTCCTTAGCCTTTTTCTGCTCCTGCCAGGCGGCGTGCACGGCGGCGCGGACGTCCTTCCCGGGGATACCCCATTCCTCTTTGCACAGGCGCACCAGCCGGTCGGCGGTGATCTTTTCGCTGGTAAAGGCCATGAACGGGCGGATGTAGCGCACCTTGCCCTCGGTCACGTCCTCCACGTTGTTTTTCAGGTTCTCGGGATAGGCGCATACCATGGGGCAGTTGTAGTGGTTCTGAGCCTCCGCCGTTTCCTGGTGCTCGTAAAAGACGCTGGGGTGGAAGATGGTTTTCACGCCCTGGTCGATCAGCCATTGCACGTGGCCGTGGGCCAGCTTGGCGGGGTAGCACTCGCTTTCCGAGGGAATGGACTCCATGCCCAGGTTATAGATTTTCCGGGTGGATACCGGCGACAGGCGCACGGCGAAGCCCAATTGGGTAAAGAACGTGTGCCAGAAGGGATAATTTTCCCAGATGTTCAGCACCCGGGGAATGCCGATTTCACCCCGGGGGGCATTCCCCAGGGGCTGGTAATCGAACATGCGTTTCAGCTTGTAGGCGCTGACGTTCGGCCCCTTGTCCCGGCTGGCGGCCTTGCCCAGGCCTCGTTCGCAGCGGTTACCGGTGATGTGGCGGCGGCCGCCGGGGAACAGGTTCACGGTGAGCATACAGTGGTTTTCACAGCCCTGGCAGTGGGTGGTGCTGGTTTTCCATTGCAGGCGCAGAATGTCGCTGAGCGGCAGCATGGCCGAGCCCTGGCCCGCGTCGTGCCGCCGGGCGATTAGCGCCGCGCCGAAAGCGCCCATCATGCCCGCGATGTCCGGGCAGACGGCCTCCGCGCCGCTGATTTTTTCAAAGGCCCGCAGCACGGCGGGGTTGTGGAACGTGCCGCCCTGCACCACGACCCGGCGGCCCAGGTCGCTGGCGTCGGCCAATTTTATCACCTTGAACAGCGCGTTGCGGATGACGGAGTAAGCTAAGCCCGCGCTGATGTCCTGCACCGACGCGCCTTCCTTCTGGGCCTGCTTCACGTTGCTGTTCATGAACACGGTGCAGCGGGTGCCCAGGTCCAGCGGCGACGGGGCAAACAGCGCTTCGGCGGCGAAGCCCTGGGCGGTGTAGCCCATTGAATTGGCAAAGTTTTCCAGGAATGAGCCGCAGCCCGAGGAGCAGGCTTCGTTCAGCAAAATGGTGTCCACCGAGCCGTTTTTCAGCTTGATGCACTTCATGTCCTGCCCGCCGATGTCCAGCACGCAGTCCACCTGCGGGTCGAAAAAGCTGGCGGCGGTCACGTGGGCGATGGTTTCCACCTCGCCCTCGTCCAGGGAGAAGGCGGATTTCATCAGTTCTTCCCCGTAGCCCGTGGAGCAGGCCCGGGCGATGACCGCGCCCGCGGGCAGCTTTTCTTTCAGTTCCCCCAAGGCGGCGATGGCGGTTTTGAGGGGATTGCCCTGGTTGCCTGAGTAGAACGTCCAAAGCAGTTCGCCGTCCTGCCCGATCAGGGCCAGCTTGGTGGTGGTGCTGCCCGCGTCCACACCCAGATAGCAGGGGCCGGTATAGGATGCCAAATCGCCCCGCTTCACCCGCGCCCGCTTATGGCGTTCGGTGAACAGGCGATATTCCGGATCGCTGGCGAACAGCGGCTCCATGCGCTTTAAGGCAAAGGTCAGCATCACGCCCTGGCTCATGGCGTCGATCAGCGCGTCGATCTCCCGGGCCTTGCTCTCCCCCGCGTTCAGCGCCGCGCCAAGAGCCGCGAAAAGATGGCTGTCCGTGGGGATGATGGCGGTTTCGTCGGTGAGCTTCAAGGTGCGGATAAAGGCGTTGCGAAGCTCCGGCAGAAAATGCAGCGGCCCGCCCAAAAACGCCACGTGGCCCCGGATGGGCTTGCCGCAGGCCAGGCCGGAAATGGTCTGGTTCACCACCGCCTGGAACACCGACGCGGCCAGGTCGGCTTTCGTCGCGCCATCGTTGATGAGGGGCTGAATGTCTGACTTGGCAAACACGCCGCACCGGGCGGCGATGGGATAAATTTCCCGATAGTTCGCCGCCTCCCGGTTGAGGCCCAGGGCGTCGGTCTGCATCAGCGCGGCCATCTGGTCAATAAAGCTGCCGGTGCCGCCGGCGCAGACGCCGTTCATGCGCTCCTCCAGGCCGCCGGTAAAATAAATGATCTTGGCGTCCTCGCCGCCCAGCTCGATAGCCACGTCGGTTTGCGGCGCTTCGCGTTTCAGCGCCGCCGCCACCGCCGCCACCTCCTGCACGAAGGGCATTTCCAGCGCCTTGCTCAGGCCCATGCCGCCGCTGCCGGTGATGGCGCAGCGCACGCGAAAAGAACCCAGCTGTTCCCTGGCTTCCTTCAGTATTTCAATCAGTGTTTCCTGGGTGTGGGCGTGATGCCGCCGATACGCGGAAAAAGCCACGCCACCGTTTTCATCCAGCAGCACGGCTTTCACCGTGGTCGAGCCCACGTCCACGCCCGTAAGGTAGGTCTTCATTTATGAGTTTACTCCCGAAATTGTTGTTTCCGTTTTCCAGTTAGTTTTGTATTATGATAAGGCACAATAACTTACAAAGGCGGCAGCCATTTGTAGGGGCGGATATGATCCGCCCGTTTTCGCAAATGATTAAATTGCAGCATATGCCAACGTTCGTGATGCCCCAGCATGGCGGGCGGATGATATCCGCCCCTACATTGGTTTGATTTAACCACTATGTGAAGCCATCGCACTTTAAAAACATCTGCAGCACATATTGCAGATCAAATTGGCGATGCAAATGCGCATGCACCAGCGGGAGGGATCAGCAGCGGACATATTGAAGCCCCGCGCGCGCTGGGTGTAAGCCTGTCCCGCGGATTGGTACTGGCGCAGCAATTGCTGATAGACGGGGTTGCCCGGCTCCATTTGGACAGCGCGCTGCATTTCCTCCAGGGCGGTCATGGTGTTGCCCGCGCCCTGCTGGGCCAGGGCGAACAGGTAATGCCAGCGGGCGTCGTGGCCCATAGCGTCCACCCGGGTCAGCGCCTGGATGGCGTCGGCGTACCGCCCGGCGTTGATGGCTTGAATCGCCACCCGCACTTCCATGGAATCATAGTTCATTTCCTGGGGCCGGGTGTCCGCATAGCCCGCCTGCCGCCGGAAACCGCCGCCGAACAGGTCCTCAAAATCCACCCATTCAACATTGCTCCATCCGCCGTAAGGATTGCCTCCATAGCTGCCGCCATAGCCGCTGCCGGGACGCTGCGCCCCCTGGAAGGGGTTGGAATAAGACTGCGGGCGGCCCTGGTATTTCTCCGGGTGCATCAGCATGTCGTAGGCCTCGTTGACCTCGTTCATCTTTTCGGTGGCGTGGGGGTCGTCGGGGTGCAGGTCAGGATGGCACTCCTTGGCCTTCTGCCGGTATGCCTTTTTGATTTCGTCCTGGCTGGCGTCCGGGCCGACGCCCAGCACCTTGCGCGGATCAGTGACCATCCTGTCCACCTCCCTCGTGATCAGCGCCCGCTGCGTTCGCCGTTTCATTCTTCTTTTTCATCTGATAGTTATAGGTTTGCCACACCCCGGAATACAGAATATTCCGCATCAGGTTGGCGTCCTGGATCAGCGGCAGGGCTTCAAACGCCTCCGCCGCCTGACCCATGGGCTGGCGCAGGAGCTCCAGCGCTTCCTCCGGCGGCACGTTCATGCCGTTCAGCGGGTTGTAGCAGCCCTTCTTCCGATCGTCCTCGTAGTCGATGGCGGCGTCCATCATGTAGATGAACTTTCCCAGGAAGTAGCCCAGGCCCGCCATCTGCCGCTGGAAGAAATCCTCCTTCACGGCGAAGATGTCCGCCAGCATCCGGCCTGACAGATCGGCCGCGCGCTCCGGCTGGGCCGCTTCGTCCTTTTCCACCTCATGCAGGGCGTCCAGGCTTTTTTCGATGGCTTCGCACTGCCGGGGCCAGCGCTCCTTCACCTGCTGGTAGGAACGCTTCAGCAGCCCGGAATACACCTTGCCGGTTTTGCTGTGCTCGTCCATCCAGTCGTCCAGCGCCTTGTAATAGGTCAGCGCCACGGTCATATCGGCGGCGTAGTCGGTGAACTCCGTTCTCGTTTCCCGGTGCTTCTTCACCGGATGCGGCGGGCACACAGCGTCCTTCGTCTGCTCCTGCGGCTCGTACAGCGAATCCAGCAGGATGATCAAAAATGTCATATCATAGTTGAGCCCCATGCGCCCGGCCAGGCCGTACTTTTCATTCAGCGCCCGGCACAGCCCGCAGTACACCGCCTTGTACCGCGTCTTTTCTTCCTCGGTCAGATCGTTCATGTAGGGGCGGATCAAGCCAAACATCTTATTCCCCTTTCAGTGAGAGTTCAGAGTTCAGATAATCAAGTGAAATCCAGTTTTAAATCACATTCGCATTTTGCTAAATAAATCTGAACTCTGCACTCTGAACTCTTTTTTCAAGCCTTCATCTTAAACCTGTTCTGGCATTTTGGGCAGCAGATTTCCTTTTCTCCCGCGCCGCGGCTCATGCGCAGCAGGGACTTGCACTGGGGGCACTTGAAGTATTTGTACTGTTTGCGCAGCTTGAGCCGCAGCATGAACTGGCGTACCTTCGTGCCGATGGGCGTCCACCAGGCAAGAAACTTCTGGTTCTCCGCCGCGCGCTTGGGGTTGCGCTTACTGAATACCCGGAACAGCGCCCAGCCGTACAGGGCGATGCTCAAAAACAAAATCACATTGAGGCCCGTGACCGACCCGATGATTTGCAGCAGCAGGCTGCCGATCAAAATCGCCATGGACAGCTGGTCAAAGCCGTTGCGCGTGCTCATGAACGCCATAAAGCGGCGGCTCAGCATTTTCAAAAATGACATCTTGTTCCCCTCCTCCATCCTGGTTTTCAGGGGGCGTTCCAAAACAGCCCACTCCTTATTATAAACGCAAACGCCGTTTGTTTCAAACCCTTTTTTCCAAAAGATCGGGGCAGAATGATGGCAGGATACACGAAGAGGAACACGCCGCTACCTTTGCGAAAACCCTCTAAAGGACACTTTATTCTACCCGGAATTAGGACGACGAGATCACAAGCAATGTCTTTTGCGTATTGAAACCAGTGATAAACATTTTATCACTCAACCGCCGATGTCATTCTGAGCGCATCCGGACGCGTTCAGAATGACATTGCTTATTGTGCTAACAAAAGATTGTCCGTTGGTTTCAAAGCACACAGTATATACATCTGTACTCTGCCCTCTGAATTCTGTACTCTTTTATAGAATTAAAGCGTCCTTACCCGCCGCAAGTCTGACGCGGCCTGTGTTGTCAAATCATATAAATTATGTTATAATACAGCCCAGAGAGAACATATGAAGCCAGGCGGGAGGGATGGCCGTGCTGCTGATTGCCGTTGTGGATGACGACCCGAAGGATGCCCAATCATTAAAAGAGTGCGTAGAAAATTACTGCAAGCTGAACGATCACGCCGCCATGATCCACGTTTTTTCCGATGGACTGGACCTGATCCGCAGCACCGAGAACCACGATATTATTTTCCTGGATATTCAGATGGGCAAGCTGGACGGACTGGAAACCGCCCGGTTCATCCGCAAAATCAACAAAGAAAATATTTTGATTTTCGTCACCAACATGGCCCAGTTCGCCATCAAGGGCTATGAGGTGGACGCGCTGGATTTTATATTGAAGCCCGTGTCGATGGCGTCCATCGTGTACGTGCTGGACAAGGCCATGAAGCGGCTGGACGGCAGCGCCCGCGCGCTGTTTTCCCTCAAAACCTCCGAGGGCACCATCAGCCTCTCCGCCAACGACATTACCTATGTGGAAGTGTTCGACCATAACCTGGTTTACCACACTACCCGGGGGGATTACACCGTGCGCGGCCGCCTCAGCGACGTGAGCGAAAAGCTGAGCCCCGACCGGTTCGTGATGTGCAACCGCAGCTTTATCGTGAACCTGCGCCACGTGTCCAACGTGACGTCGGACTACCTGCTCATCGGCGACACCCGCATCTCCGTTTCCAAATCCCACCGCAAGGAACTGATGAAGCGGTTTTCCAGCTTTTTGGGGGACAGCTTATGATTGCCAATCTTTCCTGGATCGGGGCCGTCGATCACCGGATTTCGGCGGCCATTGTGTTTTTTATCCTGCTCCTGCTGCTGAGCACGGGGAAAAAGCGCGGCTTCTTTCCGCTGCGGGCGGTGCTGACGCTGGCGGTGATGTGTCTGGTCAGCTGGGGCATCCGCACCCTGTCGGACGAGTTGATCACAGATATCCGGTTGCAGGGGCTGTGCTACAGCGCGCAGATCATGGCGCTGCATCTGCTGTTCCTGGGGGGCAGCATTTTCTGCTACCGGGAAAACAACGCCGTGATGCTGTACAACGGGCTGCTGGGCCTGACGATTTTCAAAATCGCCTGGAACACCTTCAAGACCGGCTCCAGCCTGCTGCTGATCAACAACGTGGAAGCGCCCTGGGGCCAGTACAGCATCGCCGGTTCGCTGGTTTCCTATCTGGTGTATTTCGTCGTCTGCCTGACGCTGTTTTCTCTGTACAAGTACCTGGTCAAGGACCCGCCCTACCACGCCCCTGCCCGGCTGATGACGGGGTTGTCTGCGGTGTTCGTGCCGCTGCAGATGGTGCTGGAATACTGCGGGCACGTGTTCACCGCCGAGCGCGCGGCGTTGTTTCTGTATTATCTGTGCGCGCTGCTGTATACCGTGCTGAACTACGCCGCCCTGCTCATGATCGCCCAGCTGGACAGCTTCCGCCACGAGAACCGCACCATGCACGATTTTATCAGCAACAAAATGCGGTACTACGAAATGAGCCACGACGGCATCGTGCAGCTGCAAACAAAGTGCCACGACTTAAAGCACCAGATCCACGCCATCCGTTCCGAAGCGGGCAAGGCCCGGTTCGACGAGTATCTGAACGAATTGGAGGATTCCATCAACGAATACTCCACCGTCATCGAGTGCGGCAACCCCACCGTGGACATCGTGCTGACGGAAAAGAACATCCTGTGCTATTCCTCCAAAGTGAAGTTTTCCTATATGATCGACGGGTCGCTGTTCAATTTCCTCTCTGAGCGGGAGATTTATTCCCTGTTCGGCAACGCGCTGGACAACGCCCTGGAGGCCGTGACCAAGATCGAAGACCCCGCCCGGCGCATGATCACCCTGAAAAGCAACAGCCGCGGCGGTATGGTGGTATTGCAGGTGGAAAACACCTTCGCGGGTGACATGCTGCTTTCCGACGACGCGCTTCCCCACACCACCAAGTCCGGCTCCGGCCACGGCTTCGGCCTGCGCTCCATCAGCCGCATCGCGGAAAAGCACGGCGGCATGATGAGCCTGCGCACCGAGGGCGGCGTGTTCAAGCTGAGCGTGGTCATGCAGGGGGAGGGAGAGACGAGGAATTAGGGAATAGGAATTAGGGAATAGGGATTAGGAGAACAAGCGTACAGAGCGCAGAGAATATACTGAGCGCTGTGCAATCGACGGACAAACATTTTGCCATTCAACTATCATTGTCATCCCGAGCAAAGTGGAGCGAGAGCGGAACGGAGTCGAGGGACCTGGAAACTGGAATGAACCATTGCTTGCATGAATGTGTTTCTCCCAGGTCCCTCCACTACGGTTCGCGTCCCGCTCACCTTCGGTCGGGATGACATTGTTTATTGTATGACAAATTGTTTGTCCGCCAGTTTCAAAACGCTCACGAAATCAATCTGTGTTCTGTTCTCTCAATCCCGATTCCCCAATCCCTCCATTTCCGTTCACGCTCATTTTTTGTCGTGAACAGACACATCTGTACTTTACGGTTGAATCAAAGGCGTTCATGCCAAACGCCTTTTTCTTTGCCCGGAATTATGATATGATGGACGCATGAAAGAAGGGCCGTTCCCGGACGGCTCCTGCGCATCAACAACGAAAAGGAGAATGGAACATGAAGAGAATCGTCAGTCTGCTCGTCTCCCTGGCTCTCATCCTGAGCCTGGCGCCCGCGGCGTTTGCCGAGGACAGCTACATTCCCGCTCCCTATGATCCCAACGAAGTGGACCCCACCGTCACCTATATGGAGCCTGTATTCTATGAGAACGAAAACGGCCCCACCATCGGCGTGACCACCGTGGGCGTCATCGTGAAGGACGGCCTGTATTTCAAGGATCTAAACAACAACAAGGAACTGGACCCCTGCGAAGACTGGCGCCTGGACGCCAAGACCCGCGCGGCTGATCTGGTGAGCAAGATGGAACTGGTTGACCAGGCGGGCTTCCTGTTCAACGCGCTGGCCATCACCCCCAACGCGCCCAAGCTGGACATGGTCAAGAATGAAGACGGCACCATCAATCCCGCCGCTGTCGTGACCATGATCGCGGAAGGCGAAGAATCCAAGAACGCTTTCGCCAGCGGCTTCGCGGGCCTGGATTCCTTCGTCATCAACACCCAGAAAGTGCGCGCCGGCGTGTATCGCGGCGGCCTGAACTTCGACGCCTCCACCGTAGCGCTGTACAACAACGTCGTCACCGAAATGGCTGAGGCCGATGCCGCCGTGCGCGGCGTGCCCGCCATCCCCATGACCATCCTCTCCAACCCCATTTCCGCCGGTTTCCCGGATTCCCAGGGTCTGGCCGCTGCCGTGCAGGGCGATGGCAACTATGACGCCATCCGCGAATATGCCGAAGTGGACCGCCAGATGTGGGTTGCCCAGGGCATCAACGCCATGTACGGCCCCCAGGTAGACCTGATCACCGATCCCCGCTGGCCCCGCAACTTTGAAACCCTCACCGAGCGTCCCGAAGTCGCCGCCGGCATCATCACCGCGCTGGTGGACGGCTACCACATGGGCACCGACGGCCTGAAGCCCGGCGCTGTGGCCCTGTCCGTCAAGCACTTCCCCGGTGACGGCGCTGCCGAAAACGGCTTTGAATCCCACACCGCCCAGGGCCAGTGGCGTCTGTATCCCACCGAAGGCTCCCTGGAAAAGTATCAGCTGGTTGCCTTCCAGGCCGCCATCGACGCCAAGTGCGGCTCCATCATGCCCTGCTACTCCCGCGACGCCGCGGACAGCCGCTCTGTCACCCAGACCTATCGCGGCCATGAAGTGGCTGTCAACCAGCTGGGCTCCGCCTACAACTATGAAATCATCACCACCCTGCTGCGCGACGTCATGGGCTTTGACGGCTACGTGAACACCGACTCCGGCATCGTGACCGGCCAGACCTTCGGCGTGGAAGACCTGAGCCTCACCGAACGCTACGCCAAGCTGATCGCCGCGGGCAGCGACGCCATCGGCTCCGGCCTGCGCACCGACCTGGTGATCGAAGCCGTGGAAACCGGCATCCTGGCCAAGGAAGATCTGGACCGCGCCAACATCAACCGCGCCACCGCTATCTTTGAGCAGGGCCGCTTCGACAACCCCTACCTCGACTACAACAAGGCCGACGAAGTCCGCGCTACCAACCTGCAGACCGCTTCCGCCCAGGCTTACGCCCTGCATCAGAAGGCCGTCGTGCTCATGAAGAACCATGAGAACGCCCTGCCTCTGGCCGCGAACGCGGGCACCAAGCTGTACATCGCTTCCTTCACCGGCGCTGGCGAAGACGACGATATGCTGACCGCTCTGAAGGAACTCTTCACCGCGAAGGGCTTTGAGATCGTTGACAAGGCCAAGGACGCCGAAGTCGCTTACTTCTATGTGCAGCCCAAGGCCACCACTTCCACCAACGGCACCGACGCCGAAGGCATCCTGGAACTGGTGGAAGACTTTGAAGTGGACGAACGCGAAATGTCCGGCGGCGGCCAGGGCTTCGGCCAGGGCGTCGTGGCTTCCCAGAAGAAGACCGGCGAAAAGATCGAAAAGACCACCCTCGCTGATGTTGACAAACTGGCCAAGGCTGCGAACACCGTGCACGAGAACGGCGGCAAAGTCGTTGCCACCATCGTCTGCTCCTCTCCCTGGATCCTGACCAACCTGGAGCCCTACTGCGACGCCCTCCTGGCCCAGTACACCACCTCCGGCGCTTCCCTGAACAACGCCCGCAATGCCCAGATTGACGTCATCACCGGCGAATTCAATCCCACCGGCAAGCTGGCCGTGACCATGGTCTCCTCCCCCGACGTGATCGCTCTGACCTACACCGAAAATGAAGACGGCACTTTCCTGGAAACCTGCGCTTCCCCCAACGACGTGCCCGGCTATGACAAGGATCAGTACATCGATCCCGCCATCCTGGCCAATGTCAAGGGCGGCAGCTACGCCTATCAGGACGCCGACGGCAACTACTACGTGTCCGGTTTCGGCCTGAGCTACTGAGAATAAAAATTTTCTGGGGGAAACCGCTCTTTGCAAGCCAAAGAGCGGTTTCCCCCAGACCCCTTTCCGAGAAAGCTGTAAGGAGGGGGTTACT
>ONRC01000069.1 GCA_900320085.1 uncultured Eubacteriales bacterium | reverse complement strand
CGCCTGACACCATCCGGGGCTGCCGCCCGGCCTTCGCTGAAAACAGTCCACTGGACTGTTTTCCTGGCGCTGCGGCCCCCCTGCGAGGGGAAGGCTTTTAGCTGCGTTTTCCAACTTGTGTTTTAGCGTTATGGTACCATATAATGAATACGATTCATGATCTACATAATTGGAGGCGAAGAAATCATGGACTTTTTTGAAATCAGCGGCCAAGCGCTGCTGTGGCGCAATCACGGCGAAACGCTGTGTATCCAGCCCTGGGGGCCGGACAGCCTGCGGGTGCGTTCCGTGCCCATGGGCGAATTACGGGACGACCGCTTCGCCCTGCTGGATGCCTCGCCCTGCGAGGACGTGGAAATCAAAGTCAACGACGAAACCCACGCCATCGTCTGCTGCGGAAAAATCACCGCGCAGGTGGAGGTTCGGGGCTGGAAACAGCGGGCGCATATCACGTTTGTCAACCAGAAGGGCGAAACGCTGCTGGAAGAAACCGACGGGGAAAACGCGCTGGTGCTGAATGCCCGGAAGTTTGAGCCCATCCTGGGCGGCGACTACGCCCTGACCGCCACCTTCCAGGGCGCGGACGGCGAACACATTTACGGCATGGGCCAATACCAGGAAGAATACCTGGACTGGAAGGGCTGCACCCTGGAGCTGGCCCACCGCAATTCCCAGGCCAGCGTGCCCATGTACATTTCCAGCCGGGGCTACGGCTTCCTGTGGCACAACCCCGCCATCGGCACGGTGTCCTTCGGCCGCAACCGCACCACCTGGCACGCGGACACCACCAAGCAATTGGATTACTGGATCACCGCCGGGGACACCCCGAAGGACATCAGCCGCAATTATGGCCGCGCCACGGGCTTTGCGCCCATGATGCCGGAATACGGCCTGGGCTTCTGGCAGTGCAAGCTGCGCTACTGGAATCAGGAGCAGCTTTTGAACGTGGCCCGGGAATACAAACGGCGCAATCTGCCCATCGACGTGATCGTGTGCGACTTTTTCCACTGGCCCCGGATGGGGGATTACCGCTTTGACCCGGAATTTTTCCCGGACCCCGCCGCCATGGTGAAGGAGCTCAAGGACATGGGCATCGAATTGATGGTGTCCGTGTGGCCCCAGGTGGCGCTGACCAGCGAAAACTACGAGGAAATGCGGCAGCAGGGCTTGCTGGTGCGGGCGGAATACGGCGAGCAGATCGGGATGCGGTTCGTGGAGGATTCCATGTTCTTTGACGCCACCAATCCCCGCGCCCGGAAATACGTGTGGAAGAAGATCAAAAAGAATTATTATGACCTGGGCATCCGGGTGTTCTGGCTGGACGAGGCCGAGCCGGAATACGGCACCTATGATTTCAAGGCGTACCGCTACCACATCGGTCCCAACCAGCAGGTAGGCAACGTGTGGCCCCAGTATTACGCCCGGTTATTCTATGAAGGCATGCAGGAAGCGGGCCAGGAGAACCCCGTCAACCTGCTGCGCTGCGCCTGGGCGGGCAGCCAGCGGTACGGCGCGCTGGTGTGGAGCGGCGACATCATGAGCGATTGGAGCTACTTCCGCCGCCAGATCTGCGCGGGCCTGAACATGGGCGCGGCGGGCATCCCCTGGTGGACGACGGACATCGGCGGCTTCCACAACGGCTGGATCGACAAGCCTGAGTTCAAGGAGCTGCTCATCCGCTGGTTCCAGTGGGGCTGCTACTGCCCCGTCATGCGCATCCACGGCGACCGCAAACCCATGGAGCGCGTGTATCGCAAGGACGGCACCGAAGTCCTGCCCTCCGGCGCGGACAATGAGGTGTGGAGCTTCGGGGAGGAAGCCTATGGAATCCTCACCAAATACCTGCGCCGCCGGGAAGAATTGCGGCCCTACGTGCGGGAGCTGATGCGTCAGGCCCATGAGGACGGCACGCCGCTGATGCGCGCCATGTGGTACGCCTTCCCGGAGGACCCTGCCTGCGCGGACATCAAGGATCAGTTTATGTTCGGCGGCAAGTACCTGGTAGCCCCCGTCCTGGCCCCCGGCCTTCGGGAACGGCAGATGTACGTTCCGAAAGGAACCTGGCGGAACGTGGACACGGGCGAAACCATCTGCGGCGGACAAATCATCACCGTCCCGGCACCCATTGAAGTGATTCCCGTATTGGAAAAATGCGACTGAGCTTACCAGTGATTTGAATATACAAGAAGCTGGCTCAAACTCATTTTTCAGAATAAAGAAGGCACGGGATCCTGCCAATCTGTTTGGGATCCCGTGCCATACTTTAGGCCTTGTGCCATCATTGCAGCAGGCGATCATCATGCGGACATCGGCCCTTCATCATAGAACCACCCCGAAGCGCAGTATACACATACCGGCTGATGGCGTTCCATGCTTCTCCGGCATTTGAATCGATCCTGGAGAGTATCGTCTGCCTTTTCTCTGTCGATCAGAAGCTGCTTTATCGGGCATGTAAGGAGGAGGCAATCATGCTGAGTAAGGATGTAAAAACCGCCCAGGCATGGGCAGAAAAGCTGCATCAGGGGCAAGTGGATAAGTCCGGAAAGCCCTATATCGGACACCCGGCCCGGGTGGCAGGCCGCTTGGACAGCCCGGAGACACAGGTGGTCGGCTGGCTGCATGACACGGTGGAAGATACGGAACTGTCTTTGCCGGAGATAGAAAAGGAATTCGGGCCGGAGACGGCTGCCGCGGTGGATGCTGTCAGCAGGAGAGACGGGGAAGACTGGGACGCCTATCTGCGGCGCGTGAAGATGAATCCCATTGCCCGCCAGGTCAAAATCAGTGATCTGATCGACAACAGCAACCTTTCCCGGCTGGAGCATGTGACGATGAAAGACGTCGAGCGGCAAGCCAGGTACAACCGCGCTTTGAAGTTTTTGATGACCGACTGATTTGTCGCCTCACGGGCGACCTATTCGCCCTTCCTCTTTGCTATGATATGCCTGCAAGATGAACTTGCGAAAAGCAAAAGGGAGGGATTCTTCATGAAAAAGAATTTGACGGAAATGGTTTTTATTCTGGATAAAAGCGGTTCCATGGCCGGCCTGGAGGCCGACACCATCGGCGGTTTCAACAGCATGATCGAACGCCAGAAAAAGCAGGAGGGCGAGGCGCTGGTTTCCACGGTGCTGTTTTCAAACGACAGCAAGGTGATTCATGACCGGGTGGACATTGCCAGGGTCGCGCCTTTGACGGAGCGCGAGTATTTTGTGGGCGGCTGCACCGCCCTGATCGACGCGATCGGCGGGGCGATCCACCACATCGGCAACGTACACAAGTACGCCAGAGAAGAGGACAGGCCGGAGCATACCGTCTTTGTGATCACCACGGACGGTATGGAAAACGCTTCCCACGTCTACACCAGCGATGAAGTGAAGCAAATGGTGCAGCGGCAGAAGGAAAAGTACGGATGGGAGTTTCTGTTCCTGGCCGCGAACATCGACGCCGTGGAAACCGCCGCCCACTTTGGCATTGGGGAAGAACGCGCCGTGCAGTTCCACAGCGATTCCGCGGGCCAGCAGCTGAATTACGAAGTGGTCAACGACGCGGTACGCTGCGTCCGCGAAAGCAGGCCCCTGGAACGCGCCTGGAAAAAACGGATCGAGGAAGATTATCAGAGCAGAAAACCTCGGAGATGAAAGCCTGACAGGAGGAGTCAGCACATGAAAAACATTTGGAAAGACGGCGTCATGGGCGTCGTGACCGGCGACGCGCTGGGCTGCCCCGTTCAGTTTGAAACCAGGGCGGAAGTAGCCACGCACCCCGTTGCCGGTATGCGCGGGTATGGCACGTTCAACCTTCCCGCCGGTTCCTGGACGGACGACAGCAGCCTGACCCTGGCGCTGCTTGAAAGCCTGAAGCGGACAGATGCCGTTGATTTGAACGACATCATGGAGAATTTCGTCCAATGGTTGGATAACGGGGAGTTTACACCCTATGGGTACTCTTTTGATATAGGCGGCGGAACCATGAGCGCTGTCTGCCGGTACATGAGGCAAAAAGATCCTTTGAAATGCGGAGGCAATGACGAATGGAACAACGGCAACGGCAGCCTGATGCGGATCCTGCCCGCCTGTCTGTTCGCCTATGCCAAAAAGATGAACGATGACGAGGCGATCCAAACGGTGCATCAGGTGTCCAGCCTGACCCATGCCCACATCCGGGCGAATATCGCCTGCGGTCTTTACTATTTCATGGTGAAAGCGATCCTGGACGGCGAGGGCGGTTTGCAGGACCGGCTGCAAGCTGGTTTGACTTACGGCTTTGCCTACTATGAGCGGACGCTTTCAGGCCATGAGAACCTGAGATACTATGACCGGCTTCGGGATTTGAAGCAGTTCGCGCAGCTTCCTGTGGATAAGATCAGGAGCTCAGGCTATGTGGTGGACACCCTGGAAGCGGCCGTGTGGTCGCTGATCACGACGGACTCCTTTGAAGCCGCCCTGCTGAAAGCGGTCAATCTCGGCGAAGATACCGACACTGTCGGCGCTGTCGCCGGTGGCCTTGGCGGATTATTCTATGGGTATCAGGGGATCCCGGCACAGTGGGTGAACGCGCTCCAAAAGAAGGAGTGGATTGAGAGCCTTTGTGAAAATCCGCTGCGTGACGAAAGAAAATGATGCCATTCTGTGTGGGCTGTATGATTGAGGTGATCGTCCTAACCGATCCCAGAACATACAGCCCTTTTTTTCTTTCGTGACAAATCAATTGGTTCTGTATTCCCTTTTCCCCATTTTCTGCCGTTTCATCTTTCCTTACGTTTTCGCAGAGGGCGTGGAAACCCGATCATAGGTGAAGCCCTTGCCGTCGGGGAGGACTGGCTCGTCCAGCTCAGGGATGCAAGGCAGGCTGCCGTCGCAGTAGTTTTGCAGTTCTGTCTTCACATCCTGCAGCCTGCCAATCGCGCCGCCATAGCGCAGGGCCAGCACCTCCCAGCCCTGACGTTTGCAGGAGCTTTCCCACAGCGTACGGTGTATGTTCAGCAGATCATCATACGCTTTCATCACGGCGGGGCAGGCGAGATTCGCCATGCCGGACAGCGCTTCTTTGTCCTTTTTCGCGTAAGCATCGCGTATATCCCGGATCAAGGCAATTTTCTTCCGCAGAGCAACAAACAGCGTTCTGGCATAATGCACCTCCATGCGGTAATCCGCCGGACTCAGGGCCAAAATGGCCTGCTCCGCCGCGTCGAACAGCGTCCGCATCTGCGCATCGCTCACGCCGCAGGGATACAGCGGGTCGCACCAGAGGAGGGTTTTGCCAGTGCTTTTGGTAAAATCATCGGCATAAAAAGCGTCCAAGGCCGCGCGGACCGAAGCGGGCAAACGGGTCAGGCAGTCCGCCGCCGCCTCGCACTCCTCCAGGCGAAAGCCCTCGCCCTCCCAGCAGGCTTCGGAAAACAGCGTCAGCCGGTCAATGGCCATCAGATAATCCGTTTCCGCGCCATCGTCGCCCCAAAGAGTGGCAATGACCGTATCCGTTTCCTTCCGGGCGTTGACCCGCAGGGCGGGCTCCATGGTGCGGAGCGTCCGTTCCCGGTTGGGGAGGAAGCCGCTCCAGGCCCACACGCCGCCCGCGAACACCGTACCGCGGCCCATGCGCTGATGCTCGGCCAGCATCTTTTCATAGAGCGCTTCGTCGGTGTGGTAATAATCCCAGTAGACCATTTCCACCTCCGGCAGCGCGGCAATCACGCTGTCCGGCATATGGCTGTCCAGGTCATAGTAGGCGTTTTGCCTGGAGCCCAGCCGGAAGAACATATCGCTCCACATCATGGGCTGAAAGCCGTATTGATCGCACAGCGCTTTCACCCGGCTCAAATGGCGGCTCAGCAGCTCGAAGCGGTTCACTTGGCCAAATTTGAGCAAGTAATTGCCCAAACCTACGCCGTGGGCCTCGTCCATGCCGATGTGGATGCGGCGCGAACGGAAGCACCGGGACAGCGACCGCAGCGCCGCGTCCAGGAAAGCGTAGGTTTCCTCACTGTCAATCAGCAGAATATCGGGCTGGTCGCGCAGCGGCGCGGAGGAAGGCCATTGCAGGAAGTTTTTGAGATGTGCCAGGGTCTGCACACAGGGCACCAGCTCCACGCCAAGGGAAAAGGCGTAATCGTCGATTTCGCGCAGTTCCGCCTGGGTGTACCGTCCCCGCAGGTAGCCAAAGTACGGATACTCCGGAATTTCGTAGGTATCCTCCGTGTACAGCATCAACAGGTTCAGGCCCAGCGCCGCCTGGCGATTGATCCATTGCTTCACCGCTTCCACGGTCATCACCCGGTTGCGGGACATATCCAGCATGGCTCCGCAGTGGGCGAAGCGCCGCCTCTCCGTGACATGCAGCGTGGACTTTCCTTCCTTCACCGCCCGCGAAAGCAGGAACAGCGCCCGGCACAGCGCAGCCGTATCCTCCGCCCGAACAGACGCCGCCGCTCCTTCCCAATCCACTGCCAGTCCCGCGCCTTCCGCGGCCTGAACGGAGAAAGGCAGCTCAATTCCGGTTACAGACGCAAGCATGGCTTGCAAACGTGATAATTCGGATGCGTCAAACAGCATATCTCCCCACTCCTTTTTTGTTTCCTATCTTTGTTTTCCACAGCATACCATAAAAAGTCCCGGTTATGCAAGAGCGCGCTCGGGCATTTCCGTTGCCGGCTGCGTATCGCCCAATAGCATCCCTGTGCATACATAGGTTTTGCGAAACAAAGTCATGAAGGAGCGTATACGGCAGATTTGCCGGAGCAACTGCAACTGAGACGTTTACCTTGACAAATCATTTTTAAAAAATATATTTTTTCTGCCATCCCCTCAAGTGTCCCGTATCAATAAGTGTCCGGGGCAAAACACCGGGACAATAAAAAAGAAAGAGTGAAAGAATATGAAAAAGATTATCGCAGTCGTCCTTCTCCTGGTTATCGCCGTCACCTGCGCCGCATGCAGCCAGAACACCGCCAACACCACCGCCAAGACCCCCGAAACAAAAATGTACAACTATACGGTCATCAACGAGACCGGAAAAGAAGTCAACAGCCTGTATCTTGCCGATGACAACAGCCCCAACAAAGCAGAAGCCAAATTTGACAGCACAGGAATGGAGAATGGCGCCAAGATCGGCCTTTCCATCAGCGCTGTGCCGGACAAGGATGGCAACCCGAGCCTGACCGCTTCCTATACGATTGGCGATACTGAGTATATGACCAAGGTGACCGTCGCTGAAGCAGAAATCAAACTCACAGCTGAAGGGCCTGAATCCGGCGCGTTTGATATTGCCGCACCTCAGAAGTAAACAGCAGATTCACAGAATGAATACAGATCCCGCAGAACAGTCCGCGGGATCCCGGAGCATCCATAAAATCCCGCTCAATGGCGGGATTTTGTTGTATGATACCATTCATCTTTTTAAAACACTAACAGTATGATCCTTTTCACAGCAGGATCGTGATCATCCCGCCCTCGCCCTCATTGAGCATTTTTGTCAGGGCGGACTGGACCTTTTCCTGGGTTTCGATAGGCAGGCGGTTCAGCTTGGCGTTGACGCCCTCCTGGATCAGTTCCTTCAGGGATTTGCCGAAGAAATTGGTTTCCCACAGGCTGGGCGGGTTCTTTTCATACTGCTCGTTCAGCGTTTCCACGAACGCCTCGCTCTGCTCCTGGGTGCCCAGGACGGGCGCGATTTCGGTTTCGATGTCGCTGCGGATAAGATGCAGGGTAGGGGCGGAGGCCCTGAGCCGCACGCCGTAGCGGCTGCCCTGGCGCATCAGCTCGGGGGGCTGCAACTGGATTTCGCTCATGGCGGGGGTTACCAGGCCGTAGCCCGTCTGCTGCACCGCTTTCAGCGCCCCGGCCACCCGGTCGTATTCCCGCTTGGCGGCGACCAGTTCCTTCATAAGCGACAGCAGATGCGCATCCCCAGTGATGGTTTCGCCGCACTGCTCGCTGAGGATTTGGTTGAATAATCCTTCCTTCACCGGCAGGTCGAACTGCACCGCGCCTTCCCCCAGATCGACCTCCGTTTCCCGGGGCGTGAGCAGATAGTCCGATTCCCGGAACGCGGCGGCGATTTCCTCCTTGTCCCGCACCTTATGCAGCGTATCGCCCAGATTGCGGATGATTTCCAGCGCGTGGGCAGGCAGCCAGTGGCTTTCCTCCAGCGCGCCCATCCAGCCGGGCACGGCGAAGCGCACCTCCCGCAGCGGGAATTCCAGCAGCAGCCGGGACAGCAATTGCTGGGCGTCCTCCGCCTGCATTTCCTTCACGTTCAGCAGCGTCACCGGCACGTCGTACTTGCTCTCCAAGGAAGCCCGCAGCGCTTTTGCCTCTCCGCTTTCCGGGTGCGCGGAGTTCAGCACCACAGCGAAGGGCTTTTGCAGCGCCTTTAGCTGGCGGATCACCTGCTCCTCCGCGGGCACATAATTGGACCGCGGCAGCTCGGCCACGGTGCCGTCGGTGGTCACCACCACGCCCACAGTGGCGTGATCGGTAATGACCTTCTGGGTGCCCAGCGCCGCCGCTTCCTCAAAGGGCAAGTCCTCCTCCGCCCAGGGGGTGGACACCATGCGGGCTGCCTCCCCCTCCTGGGTGCCCAGCGCGCCGGGAATGAGATACCCTACTGAATCCACCATCCGCACGCGCACAGCGGTACGGGGATCAAGCTTGATTTCCGCCGCCCCCTCCCCCGGCACGAACTTGGGCTGGGTGGTCATGACGGTTTTCCCCGACCCGGACTGGGGCAGCTCATCCGTCAGCCTGTCGCGGCGGGGGCTGTCCGCCATGAAGGGCAGCACCATTTGCTCGATAAAACTGGCGATAAACGTGCTTTTGCCTGTCCGCACGGGGCCGACCACACCAATATACAAATCCCCCTGGGTCCGCTCCGCAATATCCCGATAGAAGGGCCGCGCGCCCTGTACGCTCTCCTGAGCCATTCTCCCGCCTCCTTCACGCAGAACCATTTCACGGAATACTATGCGAAGCGTGAGCGGGATAGAACGGAAAACTTTATTCCAATCCGCCGTCCAACAGATTCTTCAAAACCTGTTCCCGGTGGTTGATAAAGGTTTTCGTGATTTGGTAGCTGTCGGTTTCCTCGTATTCGATGGGATGAATCGGCCCGTCGTCGAACGTCCAAATGTCCGCACCGGGCATCCCCAGCAGGATGGGCGAATGGGTGACGATAATGAACTGGGCTTCCTCCCGGGCGCAGGTGTAAATATCCAGCAGCATCGTCAGCTGCCGCTGAGGTGACAGCGCCGCTTCCGGTTCGTCCAGGAGGTAGACCCCGTTCTGGCGGAAGTTGCTCTGCGCCATGGCCAGAAAGCTTTCCCCGTGGGACTTTTCGTGGAAGTGCTGCGGCCTGCCGCCGGAGCCGCGGCTGTATTCCTCCTCGGCTGTGGCGACATTGTAAAAGCTCTCCGCCCGCAGGAAATAACCCCAGCCGGGCTGATAGCGGCCTTTGATCAGGCGGACGGCGTCGCACAGCTCGGAATGGGAATCATAGGTGGAAAAGCGGTAGTTCTTCGTGCCGCCCTCCGGGTTGAACCCATACGCCACGGCAATGGCTTCCAGCAGCGTGGACTTTCCGCTGCCGTTCTCCCCCACGAAGAAGGTCACCGGCGCGTGAAACGACAGCGAGTCAAGCCCCCGCAGGGCTTCAATGTCCCGCAGGTAGCTGTTCCGGCTGACCCTGTCCCAGAGAATATCCAGCCCGCGAATAAAAAGTTCGTTCATGCGATGCTCCAAATGATCATTTAACTATATTCAGAGTTTTGCTGTAAAGGGTGGTTTTCAAATCACCTGAATTCAACACGGCTCATCTGTGGCAAGAAAGGCTTCATAGCTACGCGAAACCATCTATGAGCCTTGATAGACTGATTATACCACAGGAGGAGCGAGAAATAAACACCTCTATCCAAACATCCCAGGGCAAACACTTACGAAACAAGATGAGACGTGGAATGAACAACCTTGCTATTGCAGGGGCGGATATCATCCGCCCGAAACCTGGATCATCATTCATGTATGTCAATTCGGAGTCGTTTATTATGCCTGGTAAGGCGGGCGGATGATAT
>ONRC01000076.1 GCA_900320085.1 uncultured Eubacteriales bacterium | reverse complement strand
TGTTAACAGTTTAGAACGCGAACAGTCTTACAGCAGCTTGACCAGTTCGTTTCTCACGCCGTCCAGCCGCGTATCGCTGAGGCCAAAGTCCATTTGCTTGTAGCTCCAGGCGCTGCGGGCGATGCCGTACTTTTCAAAGGTTTCGTGGATCTGGCGATACCATTTGACGGTGTCCTCCGGCGTCGCTTTGTCGATCACGCCGTATTCTCCGCAGTACAGCATCGCGCCGTACTTCTTCGCCGCTTCGATGGCGGGAGCGAAAAGCTGGTCAAAGTAATCGGCAGGAAGATTCGCTTCCTCAAAGCTCTGGTCGTGATTAACATCCATATGGTACACCCAGTAGGCGTGCTGATGGGTGAAGGTGACGGGGTCGTAGCAGTGGAAGTTATAGACCACCTTATCGTCCGCGGGCGCGTCCAAATCCTTGACCGCGCTGGGCGCGTTGTTGTAATAGCTGCCCACCAGGATCAGGGTGTCCGGGGCGATAGCGCGGATGCGGCGGATGCAGGTCTTCACGATGCTGTTCCAGGATTTGATGACGCTGGGATCGGTCACTTCGTTCAGCAGCTCAAAGGCGATATGATCGCTGTACCGCCCAAAGTTCCGGGCGATCTCCTCCCACAGGCGGTAGAAGCGTTCCTGGTAGGTTTCGCTGTCGAAAAAACCCGCTTCCTTTTCCCCCACGTCGAAGGAATAGCCTGCGGTCTTGTGCAGGTCCAGCACCATGTTCAGCCCATTCGCCCGGCACCAGTCGTAGGCTTTGGTGATGCGGGCGAAGTTTTCCGGCTTATACGTGCCGTCCTCGTTTTCCAGCACGTTGTAATCCAGCGGGAGCCGCACATGGTCCGCACCCCAGGAGGCGATGGTTGCAATGTCCTTTTCCGTGATGAAGCTGTTCAGCCGATCCAGCGAATAGTCGCACTGGCTCATCCATCCGCCCAGGTTCACCCCGATCCGCCCAGGTTCACCCCGCGGTAAAATCCGTATCGTTTCATGGGTATGCGTCCTTTCTGTGTTGTCCTATATATTATAATGGACTTGTCTGTTATTGAGACGATCTTTGTCAAGGGGGAATTAAGATTATTTTGAGTTTCACTGTTAAACTCTATTGCTGTAAGTACACAAATTGCAGTAGATCATTTCCACCCACGCAAGTTTTTGGTTTGTCAGAACCAATCTTTGTTTCCTTGCTTTAGACTTTATTAGATTCACCCGTTATTATTCTTTCTCAAGCACGTCGAAGCAGCCCGCGACCATCCTTTCCATAAACGCCCAACGATCCAATGGGCAAGTGCGCCCAGCGCGATTCCCAGCACGATGCCAGCAAGCACATCCGTAGGATAATGCAGGAACATATACAGCCGGCTAAAGGCGATCAAGGCAGCGGCAATGAAGGCGGCGACACCCGTCTTTCTATGCTGCATGAAAATGGCTGTGGCAGCGCCAAAGGCCCATGCGGAATGGGTTGATGGAAAGGATGAACTGGACGGTCTGGAAACGAGCAGCGCAAAATCCAGGTCGATTTGGCAGGGCCGCGGCCTGGAAATCAAGTTTTTCAGCACAAGCTGTCCCATTAGGAATACAGCTGCCGTAGGCAAGAAGCACCGCGACACCTGCTCTCCTGGTCTTTTTGAAAACCAGCAAAACTACAGCAACAATCATCCACAGCTGCCCATAAGACCCTGCGATCTTCGTTACAGACAGGAAGAAGCGGTCCAATATTGCCGTACGAGGAATGGCGTAGAGAAATGAGATTTCCATAGTTATTCACGTTTTTCTCTTACTTTTTGCCGAACAGCAGGCCGAAACTGCCGCCTTCGCCGTCAAGGGCGCTGGTCCTGGCAAAGGCCATGGCGACGACAAACAACAGATCCAGGTTCTTTTCCTGTGTCTGGATGCGAAAATAACCCCGAGCGGGAATTATCTTAGCCAGTTTGCCATCCTGCGCGGCGTCCTCCTCATGGACGTGCACGCCGCTGGACTCAAGCAAGCCGATTTCCTCGCCGTCCCGCAGCACCCGATATTGGGGCCAGAGGGGTTTGCCAGGCATGAAGCTCGATTCGATGACGACACCGTTTTGTTTGAGGTGTTTCCAGATATCTTCGCCGTCGAGCTTGAAGCCGGAGTGATTGTCAATCAGGATGGAATTGTATTCCGTATTGATCTCGTGGCCCACCTGATGGGGCGTGGTCGTGCCCTTCTCGTGGTCGATGAAATCCATGCCGGTAGCACCGATGAGGGAAAACTTGGTGACCTTCGCTTCATAGAGCACCTTTCTGTCCGCGTCCTCCAGCCGGTGTCCGGCCTTTGCCGTGCCGGTGTCAGTCAGAAAATATAGCTGACGCGGCGCTCCCTTGACAGACGGCGCATAGGAAGAGCCGGATTTGCTCGAATTGTCACTACCGTTATCTTTCTTACCGAAAAATCCGCTGAAAATACCCATTTGTATGCCTCCTATCCGATTGTGTTTTATCGGTTGCGTAAATCCCTTACCAGCAGAACCGCCGCTATGACGGCGACAGCCGCGCCTGCGATCATGAAGATGAACCAGATCGTCTTGCCTGGCAGAACGATCCCCTCGGGGTTGTTCGGGTTATAGAGAATATCGATTTCCTTGCCTACTGTGAAATCGTCCTTTTTCTGGCCCAGATCAGTAACATAGTCCTTGCCATATACCGAATATGCAACCATGACCTCCCAGGTGTCGGTTTGAATCCATCGCCTCATAGGTGCGTTCCATGGACTGGATCACGGCCTTGGTTGGAAGGAAGGTGTCGTCCTGACGAATGCCGATTACGCCGGCGATGATGAAGGCCAAACCGAAGAGGATCGCGCCGACTTTCATCAAGCGCTTCAGGGTGTTGGAAAGACGGATCATGTGGTTTTCCTTCCTTTCTTTTTATCCAGCCGCATCCAGCCGCTGCCGTGCCACCAGCTCGGCGAAATGGCCGTTCTGCGCGATCAGGTCATCATACGTGCCTTCCTCTATGATCGTCCCTTTGTCCATGACCAGAATCCGGTCGCAGTTGCGGATGGTGGAGAGGCGGTGGGCGATCACGATGCGGGTGCAGTTCAGCTTGTCCAGCGCGCCAGACACCTGCTTTTGCGTCTTGTTGTCCAGGGCGCTGGTGGCTTCGTCGAAAATCAGGATACTGGGCTTGGGGGCGACGGCCCGGGCGATCATCAGCCGCTGCTTCTGTCCGCCGGAGATTCCCCCCTGGCCCTCGGAGATCAGGGTCTGCATGCCCATGGGCATGTCCCTTATATCCTGGGCGATGCCCGCCATCTCCGCCGCTTCCCAGGCTTCATCCAGCGTCAGATCGGGAGCGGAAATGGTAATATTGGAGAAAATGTCGCCCTGGAACAGCTGGCCGTTCTGGATCACCACGCCGATGTGCTTGCGCAGAGAACGGGGATCGATGCTGTTCAGGTCGTGCCGGTCGTAGAATATCCCACCCTTTTCCGGCTTTTCAAAGCCCAGCAGCAGCCGCACCAGCGTGGATTTGCCGCAGCCCGTGCGGCCCACGATGGCCACATATTCCCCGGCCTTGATATCCAGGGAAAGATCATTCAGCACATAGGGCGTGTTTTCCTCATACCGGAAGGAAACATGGCTCATTTCAATGTGCCCCGTCACGCGGTCAACGGGCTGCTTGTCTGCGGCTACTTCAGGTTCGGCTTTCAGGATAGGCTCGGCCATTTCCAGCACCGGCCGGATGGAGGCCACCGAGACGGCGATGCCGGCCAGCGCGGAGAACGCGCCCATGACCCGGCCATAGGCAGCCGTGAAAGCGTAATACTGGCTGACGCCCACATTCGTTTGAATCGCCAGATAATACAGCACGATGGTGCCGATCAGCGAAATCGCCGTGGTGATGACGGTGTTGATTTTGAGAAACAGCGGCGGGTTGTATTCCAGCTGTGCACCTTTGGCGTACAGCCGTCCCCACCGGGCAAAGACCCGCTTTTCGGAGCCGGAAAGCCGAATCTTCTGGATGCCGTTTATCACGGTGTAGCTCATGCCCTGCTCCTCGGCGCTCAGCTTCATCCGCTTCCTCGAAATGCCGATTTGCACAAAAGACACCGCCAGGCTCATCACCACCGTGGCCAGGATGATCAGCAGCGACGGCCACACCAGCGCCGGGGCGAAGCTGAAGATCTGCGCCACATAGAGCAGGGACAGGAGGCTGCTCAGGCCGATGGACAGAATGTTATTCAGCATCATGCTGCACAGGGAATTGACGCTGCCCGCCCGGCTGGACAGCTCGCCGGAGGAATACCTGCGGAAAAAGCTCACCGGCAGGGACAGAATGCGCATCATCACCGAGGCCTGCACCGCCTGGGAGGTTTTGGTGTTGATCCGCTGCATCAAAAGGCTGCGCACCAGGCCGATCAGCTGGGCGGCAAAGGCGCTGGTCAGGAGAAACACCCCTACGCCCGCCATCAGGTTCATATTGTGGCCTTCCAGGATCTTGCCCGTCACCAGGCTGTACACCCGGGGCTCGATCATCCCCACCAGCTGCACGGCCAGGGTGGCCAGCACGATCACCACCAGGTCCCCGTAGGTGATGCTGTTTTTCATGTACTTTAGCAGATCGGGAATGCCCAGCTTTTTCATGGGCAGGGGCTGATAAAAACACAGCGCTTCTCGGGAAAACAGCCTGGCGGTTTTCCGGGTAATGCGGGTTCTCTTGCCTGTGGCAGGGTCTTTGAAATAATAACCGTAAATCGTTCCCGGCAACAGGGCTACCGCGGTTCCCGCTTCCTTGAGATAGCCCAGCATGGGGCCGTAGGCGTCGTTCTGCCAGCCCTCCTCCAGTTCCACTTCCCGGGTCATCAGGCCCGTGGGCCGCAGCACATATTCCAGCTGGTTGTTCACGTCCCGGATGGTATCCGGGATCTCGACGGGCTTTTGATGATAGAATTTCAGGATGTCGTCGATAGCTTCCTTGGCGATCAGGCGCTCGTCCTCCAAACGATTCGTGTCCCACTTGTCCATAACCACGCTGGCCATGCGGAAAAAGGAGTCTTCCAATACGTTCTGGTCATTTTCCGTTCGCTGCCTGATCTGTTCGGTAAACCAACCCATAACAGAAGTCCTCCTTTCTTATTCGCTGGTCACAAGTTCGGCGTAAGCGCCGCCCTTGGCGTAAAGCTCCTCGTGCGTGCCGCGTTCCACAATACGGCCCTTATCCAGCACGATGATCTCGTCGCAGTCCCGGATGGTAGAAAGCCGATGGGCCACCACGATGCAGGAAATGCCGCGATCCTTGATGGCCTTCACCAGCTCATATTCCGTTTTGGCGTCCAGGGCGCTGGTGGCCTCGTCCAAGATAATAATAGAGGGGTCTTGGGCCAGCACCCGGGCGATCTCGATGCGCTGCCGCTGGCCGCCGGACAGATCCTTGCCGTTCTCCGTCAGCCTGCCCTGATATCCGCCGGGCCGCTGCAAAATATCCTCGTGGATCTGGGCGTCCCGGGCGGCTAAGATCACTTCAAAATCCTCGATGGTGTCGTCCCACATGCGGATGTTGTTGGCAATGGTATCCTCAAACAGCACGATGTCCTGATCCACCATAGCCACGGAGCCGGTAAAAACGTTGCGGGGGATCTGGGAAATGGGCTTGCCGTCAAAGAGAATCTCGCCCGCCCAGGGCTGGTAGAGCCCGGTGATCAGCTTGCTGATGGTGGATTTTCCGCAGCCGCTGGCCCCCACGATGGCGATGCGCTGGCCTTGTTTCAGGTGCATGGAAAAATCGGAAATGATGGGATTGCCCAGCCGGGAATAGCCGAAGGTGACGTGCTTCAGTTCCAGGTCGCCGCTGAGCTTGGCAAAGTCTTTCGATTCGCAGTCCGCGCCGTATTGCAGGGTAGGATCGTCCGGGTTCTGCATCACGTCCTCCACCCGTTCCATTTCGGTGCGCATTTCCTGGATGGTCTGGCCCGCGCTGACCAGCGTCATGGCCGGGCCCATAAAGGAGGAAAGCAGCCCCTGGAAGGTGACGATCATGCCGACGGTGAAGCTGCCCGACATGGCCAAGCGCACGCCCAGGAACAGCGCCAGATAATTGCTGGCCGTGCTGATGAACTGCGGGATCAGGCCGATGCGGGCGTTGAGGGTGGCAAACTTGACCTGCTGGGTGTTCACCGACGCCTGGTAGCCGCTCCACTTGCGGAAGAAGCCGCCCTCTGCCCCGGAGGATTTGATGGTCTCCGTCATGCTGATGCCGGCCAGCGTGGCGGAAGCCAGCTTGCCCGCGTCCCGCATTTCCACCCGCATCAGATTGATGCGCTTGTTGGACAGATACCGGGCCACGGCGAGGTTCAGGGCCAGGGAAGCCACGCCCACCAGGGTCATCACGGCGCTGTAGCGCAGCATGACCACCAGGTAAAAAAGCATCATCACCGTGTTCAGCGCCAGCGGGGCCACGGTGTTCACCAGCGTGCCCGCAATGGAGGCGTTGGTGCCCTGCCGCTGCAGAATATCGCCAGTCATGCGCTGGGAGAAAAACTCCATGGGCAATTTCAATACCTTCCACATAAAGGAGGCGTTGCCCTCGATGGCCATCTTGCCGTTGATCTTCAGGCTGTAAACGGCTTGTGCCCATTGCACGACGATCTGGAAGCCCGCCAGCAGGATCATGGCGAAGATGAAGGGACGCAGCCATTCCGGGGCCTGCCCCGTCAGCAGCCGGTCAAAGAAGATGCGGGACATGACGGGATTGATGATGCCGAACAAATAAGAAATGATGGAGGTCAGCACGATAAAGGCCACGGCGGGGGCCGCGCCCTTCAGGCGCTTCCGGGCAAACGCCAGGGTGCTCTTGCGCTTGCCGGAGGGCGTGAAGCCTTCCCCGGGCTTGAAGGTCAGCACCAGGCCGGTGAAGGATTGGTCAAACTGCTCCATGGGCACCTGCACCATGCCCCGGGCGGGATCGTTGAGCACAGCCTTGTCGCCCTTGAAGCCGTCCAGCACCACGAAATGATTGAAATTCCAATGGATGATGCAGGGAAAGGAAGTCTCCTTTTTCAAGGCTTCCACTTCCATGCGGTAGCCGTGCACCTCCAGCCCATAGTTCTGGGCGGCCAGGTACACATTTTTCATATTGGAGCCGTCCCGGCTTACGCCGCAATCTGCGCGCACAACCTCCAGGGGAATCCATTTCTGATAGTACGCCAGCACCATGGCAAGGCTGGCCGCGCCGCACTCCAGCGCTTCCATTTGCATGATCACCGGCACCTTCGCGATCCCGTTTTTGACGGGCTGCTTCACTCTCTTTTCAGCCATAGACAGCCCCCGTCAATTCCACAGGAAGCTGATGGGCGTGGTGGATTCCAGCACCAGCTCTGCCTCGTAGTCCCCCTCCGGAAGCGGAACATAAAGATTGTCTGTTGAAATCTCAAGTACGACCTCGTTATTGGGCTGCACGCCAATCCAGCTGATATAGCCTTCTACTTTTCCCAATCGGACCTTCATACCCAGATCCACCTGATCCTTTATGGCATGTGGAAGGTAGGCCACCATCCCTGTGAGTTTTTCCGTCTCCCCGCTGGCAGTATCCTCTCCCGGAATCTCATAGTGTGACAATGACACCGTGATGGGCATCGTGTTTTCCATCGTAGCCGTGGAGGCGTACACGATAAAGCCTACCAGCAGCGCCACGATTGCGCCAAGGATCATCCACAGCCTGGGGCTGGTGACGCGCATGTAATCATGCAGCTCCTCCGGGGAGGAAATGCGCTCCATGCTCTTTTTTCTGAACAGTCCGTTTTCCATCGGATTCTCCTCTTTTCTCGCCCCGACAGCCTCTCCATCCCCAGGCGGAAGTCATGTGATACGGCGTCTCCCGATCAGTCTTTGATCCATTGGCTGCATTCTGTGCATTTCTTATACAGGCGTCTGAAGCCGCGGCCAGGCAGATCGGTCATTTCTTAACGAGGTAAACCTTTTTGTTGAGACTGTCCCAGCGGAGGTAGAAAGACTTCACGCAGGCATCGCATATGAATGCTACTTCGAAGGAACTCGCCCCGATCCTCTTTACGACATCCGCGCTTGTGTTCCCGCAATACGGGCATTTGATTTCATACCCGTCGAGCCATGTGTGGTATTTTCCATTGGAATGAAACGTCCAGCCGCCGGCCACCTGGCCCATTTCTTCCATGTTCAGTTCCTGCTTGTCACTCATGCTTTTTGCCTCCTCAAAATTGACTCCACGCCATCTTGTCCCATATATACCGCAAACACGGGATCAGCGCTATAGAAAAACCGGAAAAGCCGAAACAGCCTTATTGGTTATCGGGATACGATTCCGCAATCACGTCGGTGGGGATCTCAAAATGCTGGTAATCCTTCCGGTCCTCCCAGTCGCCGCCCCATTCAAAGCCATGCTCAATGAAAAGACGGTAACACAGATCATCGTGATCGATCTTGCAGGGGAAGTCCGCTTCCCGATCCAGATAAGGCTCTCCGGTGATTGGCTCCACGATGCGCACGCCGTCAACCACCTTCGTGTAAGGGTTGTACAGGGTATTGATGTCTACCGCCAGGCCCAGCCCATGCTTGGAAACCCGGGTGGTGTGGGAAATGAAGCGGAAATTGAAGGAGGAGGAGTTGTTGTCCTCCATGGAAAGCTCGTCGTCTGCGTCATATTCGTCAACCAGGCGGATCTTTTCAATGGGATATTTTGCTTCATAGAGCTGTTGGAAAATATCCAGCACGTCCTGGGCGATGTGATAGTTGACGATCATTTCGCCTTCGTGGGTTTCGCCATCCAGCCCCACATGGAGCACATGCAGATAC
>ONRC01000085.1 GCA_900320085.1 uncultured Eubacteriales bacterium | reverse complement strand
GCCTGCATGGTCTCGGCGGAGAAGACCTTGGGATCAACTTCGGACTCCAGACCAGGACACTGCAGTCCATCAAACAGGAGTTGGGGAATACCAAACGCAGAGAACGGAAAGCCCGGCCTTGATGGAAAACACCCAGCAGCAATTGACGGAATTGATTCTGCAAAACATCCATCATCCGTCCATTTTCTGCTGGGGCATTCAAAACGAGATCGCCATGTTCCGGGATGCGCCTTATATGCACGAAAACTGCCGCAGGCTGCACGCACTGGTCAAGAAATTGGACCCCCATCGGTATTCCACCGCGGCCAACCTGTATCCCTTAAAAGCGTCCAGCCACCTGAACGAAATCACCGATATGGTGGGCTACAACGTCTATTTCGGCTGGTATTACGGTGAACGGCAGGATTTCGGCCCCTATCTGGATCAGATGCACGCCGCGCGGCCTCAGTTGCCTTTCGGTATCAGCGAATACGGCGTGGACGCCAATCTGGCCCTGCATGCCGAAGATCCGCAGGTAAAGGATTACTCCGAGGAATATCAGGCCCTGTGGCACGAAACGGTCTATTCGCAGATCGAAAGCCGTGATTACCTGTGGGGCAGCTTCATCTGGAACATGTTTGATTTTTGCAGCGCCCGGCGCAACGAAGGCGGTCAGAAATATATCAACGCCAAGGGGCTTGTAAGTCATGACCGGCAGACCCGCAAGGACGCCTTCTACTATTATAAAGCCCGCTGGTCGGCCCACCCCTTTGTGCATCTGTGCGCCAAGCGCTTTGTAAAGCGCGCCCAGGCCGCTATCGATATCAAATGCTATACCAATCAGCCTAATGTACAATTGCTTTTGAACGGAAAATATTACGGCACGGCGGCTGTACAGAACGGAGTGGCTGTTTTTCCGCAGGTCCTTCTGCAGATGGGCGATAACCCGGTCACCGTCACCGCCGGGGATTACATTGATCAATGCGTCTGGCAGCGTGTGACCCAGTCTGAGCCCAGCTACCGCCTGCCGGATGAAAACGCGGGCACCGCCGTGCGCAACTGGTTTCTGGCGGAGGACGACGTGCGCAGGGAGGGCTTCTTCTCCATCCAGAACACCGCCCAGGAATTACTGGATAACGCGGAAACGAAAAAGATACTGGAGAACTATGTGCCCACCTTGGTGCGGATCATGACGGAGAAGAGCGTGATCCCTCTGGGGCTCTCCCTCAAAAGCATTCTGAGCAGGGACGCCGATGAAAGCCTGGATATCAAAGGGCTCAACGCCGAATTGAACCAAATCCCCGATACCGACCCATAAGGAGGAAAAGCTATGAAACGCAGCGAGATTTTGCACCGCGTCGGCGTTACGCCGCCTCCCGCGGCCCGTCTGCGGGTGATCGTGGATACGGACGCGAAGAACGAGGCCGATGACCAATTCTCCATCATGCATCATCTGCTTTCCCCCATGCTGGATGTGCTGGGGATCGTGGCCACGCATTTTGAGCAGAAAGCGGGCTATACCGGCCAGTCCATGGAAGCCAGCTATCAGGAAATCGAGAAGCTGCTGGCGCTGGCGGAGATAGACGACGTGCCCTTCTTCCGGGGCTGCGTATCGCCGCTTGCGAATGAAAAAGATGCGCCCGCCAGCGATGGCGTGGATTTCATCATTCGGGAAGCCCGCAAGCCCGGCAAATTATATATCGCCGTGCAGGGCGCCATGACCAACGTGGCCGCTGCCCTCAACGCCGCGCCGGACATCGCGGAAAACCTGGTGGTGCTCTGGAACGGCGGCGGTCCTTATCCCGAAGGCCGTCCCGAATTCAACGTGATGCAGGACCCGGACGCCGCGCGGGCTCTTTTAAGCAGCGGCGCCGAAGTATGGCAAACCGACCAGAGCGTATACAGCAGCCTGGAAGTGACCCTGGCCGAGCTGAAAAGCAAGGTTTTCCCCTATGGAAAGCTGGGCCGCTATCTGTACGAGCAATTGGAAGCGGAAAACCATCGGGAATACAATCCCGCTTTCCTGCTGCGCACCGGAGAAAACTGGACGCTGGGCGACAATACCACCGTGGCTGTGCTGCTGATGAACCGCTTTCGCGGCAACTGGCATATGGAGCACGCACCGATCCTCAAGCCCGATCTGACCTATGCCCCCGATCCCAACGGCAGGCTCATCCGCGTCTACGACAGCATAGACGTGCGCCTGACGCTGGAGGATCTTTTCGCCAAACTGAAATTGGCATACGGCAACAGCTAATAGGGTAGAGAGGGGTTAATCCCCTCCCTCCCATTGCACCGTACATACCGGTCAGGTATACGGCGCTACATCGTGGTATGATATCAGACATTTTTTTGCCTGTTGCTTCGCAGTCTGTTTGCAAAATTAATGAAGATAGCATCTCCGCCTCTCCTGCCGCTCCGGGTTACGATCCCTTTGCTTTGGCATTCGTTGCGTGTTCGGGCAATCATTGACTTACTCACAGTGTCCTGCAATACCACGACATTAGGCCCTTCAGGACATTATCCCTACTATGGCCTCAGCTGACTCCCGGTCACTCGCTTTTTTTCGCACTCGGCTTTCGCCTCGCTGACCGGGCCTCCCGGGGTAAGACACAATTCTTTCACCGCACAACCTCTGGATTTACCGTTTCGGTTTTACGTCTACCTTTCGGGCTTTGGTTTCTCTTGCAACCTTACCCACCGTTTGGCCTTATATCCAGTTTCTGTTCGTAGGCTCGTCGGTTTTGCTACTCCGCTTCCTCCCCCATAGACGTTGCCGTCTACGGCTTGCGGTTCGCTACACTTGGCGGTAGCCACCTGTGACAGGACTTTCACCTGCAAGAATTGTGCCATGCCCGGCACACAAGAAAAGGCACGGCTCTGCAAACCGTGCCGAATTTTAGCGATCAATTGTGTGTTTTCTTTTTTCGCGCGTCGGACAGGATGGGATAGGCGATAGCCGCGATGGAGATGACGAACAGGATGACGGTCAAGGGACGGGTGACGAAGCCCGCGGGGCCTGTGACCATCATGGTCTGTACGAAGTTCTCCTCGATCAGCTTGCCCAGCACCAGACCCAGCACAATGGGCGACGTGGGGAAATCGTACTTTTTGAAGATCCAGCCGATCAGGCCGAAGGCCAGACAGGTGCCCACGTCGAACATGGACTTCTTGATGGAGAAGGAGCCCAGGATGGCGAAGGCGAAGATCAGCGGATACAGGATGGTCTTTTTGATGTAGCCCACGCGGACCCACACCTTGGCCCCAAAGTAGCCCACCAGGCCCATGAGCAGGTTGGCCAGGAACATGGAAGCAAAGAGGCCATAAACCAGGTCCGGTTCATCGGTAAACAGCTTGGGGCCGGGGTTCAAATTGTGGATCATCAGCGCCGACAGCAGTACTGCCGCGGTGGACGATCCCGGAATGCCCAGCGTCAGCATAGGCACCATGGCGCCGCCCACGGAGCCGCTGTTGCTGGCCTCCGCCGCCGCCACGCCGGCGGGCGCGCCGTGGCCGAATTCTTCCGGATGCTTACTGAATCGCTTCTCCACGTCATAGGCCAGGAAGGAGGCGATGGTGCCGCCCGCGCCCGGGAAGATGCCGATCAGGCAGCCCACCAGGCCGCTGCGGATGATGCTCCACTTCAGCTTCCAGTAATACTTGAAGCCCGGCATGGTGTAGTCCACTTCTTCCCGCTTCATGACCTTCTTGGGATCGTAGTGCTCCAGGTTGCTCAGCACTTCGCCCAGGGCGAACAAACCGATCAGCACCGGCACCATCTCAAAGCCGTCAAACAGCTTGGTGACGCCGAAGGTGAACCGCTTGATGCCAAAGGTGGGATCCAGACCCATGGTGTTGAGCAAGAGGCCAAACAGGCAAGTAACCAGCGCCTTTTGCCAGTTTTTGCCGCCCAGGGTGGCCACGGTGGTCAATCCCATGATGCACAGCGCAAAATACTCGCTGGGCCAGAACTTCAGGGCCGCCTTGGACAGGGGCACCGAGAAGAACATGAGAATGAAGATACTCAGCACGCCGCCGAACACCGAC
>ONRC01000037.1 GCA_900320085.1 uncultured Eubacteriales bacterium | reverse complement strand
GATTAATGTTTGTCCGGCTATTTCAAAACGCACAGCATATATATCTGTACTCTGCACTCTGAACTCTGTACTCATAAACGCAAGTGATTTAAAGTGCCCAATAACAATCGAGGTGCATTATGTCCCACCAACCTTTTCCCCATCCCCTGGATTACCTTCCCCGGCCCGGCAGACGGGAAATCCGGGCACAAGCTGTGCCATCACTCCCCCTCATCCGAAATGAAAGGAAAGAATGCCATGCAGCAGAAAGCAGACCATAAACGCGCGCAGGAGCGCTACGCGGCGCTGGTGAAGCGCATCACGCCCAAATCAAAGCTGGGCCAGGGCTGCCTGCGGTCCTTCTGGGTGGGCGGCAGCATCTGCGTGCTGGGCCAGGCGATTGCCGACGCGGGACACGCCTGGCTGGGGTTTTCGTCCAGCGACGCGTCCACCTTTGCCTCCATTGCCCTGATCTTCCTGACCGCCCTGCTGACCGGCATCGGGGTCTTTGACAGGATCGCCCGGTACGCCGGCGCGGGCACGGTGGTGCCCATCACGGGCTTTGCCAACGCGATGGTGTCCCCCGCCATGGAGTTCAAGCCCGAGGGCTGGGTGCTGGGCACGGGCGCGCGGATGTTCACCATCGCCGGACCGGTGCTGGTGTACGGCGTCAGCGCGTCGGTGATCGTGGGCATCCTCTATTATTTTATCAGGTGGTAAGCAGCATGACACAGCATCGGATCGGCGATCACACGATCGAATTTGCGAACCATCCCCGCATCCTGTCCAGCGCCGCGGTGGTGGGGCCCAAGGAAGGCCGGGGCCCTTTGGGTCAGGCCTTCGACCTGGCGCTGGAGGACCCGCTGTACGGGCAGAAAAGCTACGAGCAGGCCGAGCACGCCATGTTTCAGGAGGCCTGCCAACGCTGCCTGAACAAGGCGCAGATGCCCCGGGAACGGGTGCAGGCGCTGCTGGGCGGCGACCTGCTGAACCAGATCATGGCCGCGTCGCTGGCAGCCCGGGAATTGTCCATCCCCTTCCTGGGGCTGTATGGGGCCTGCTCCACCATGGCGGAATCGCTGATATTGGGCGGCATCCTGGTGGACGGCGGCTACGCATCCCCGGTGCTGTGCGCCGCGGGCAGCCATTACTGCACCGCAGAGCGCCAATACCGGTTCCCGCTGGAATACGGCAACCAGCGCACCCTGGCCGCCCAATGGACGGTGACGGGCACCGGGGCCTGCCTGCTGGGCGGCGAGGGGGATGGACTGGCTTCCCTGACCCTGGCGACCATCGGCCAGGTGGTGGATCTGGGCATCCGGGACGCCAACAACATGGGCGCGGCCATGGCCCCCGCCGCAGCGGATACCCTGACGCGGCATTTTCTGGACACGGGAAGAAAGCCGCAGGATTACGACCAGATCATCACCGGAGATCTGGGAAGGGTGGGCAGTGATCTTCTGCTGGAGCTGATGGAGCAGCGCGGCTTCCCCATCAGGGAAAGCCTGCACACGGACTGCGGGCTGTGCGTGTTCGACCCGAAGGACGACGTGCACGCCGGGGCCAGTGGGTGCGGGTGTTCGGCCTCGGTGCTGAGCGCGATGATCCTGCCCAGGCTGCAAAGCGGGGAATGGCGGCGGGTGCTGTTCATGGCGACGGGCGCGCTGCTCAGCCCCACCACCAGCCAGCAGGGAGAGACCATTCCCGGCGTAGCCCACGCGGTGGTGCTGGAAGGAGGAAACCAGGGATGATGACCTACCTCAAGGTGTTCCTGACGGGCGGGCTGCTGTGCGTGATTGGTGAAGCCCTGATCCTGAAAACCAAGCTGACCCCTGCCCGCATCCTGGTGCTGTACATTACATCGGGGGTGATCCTCAGTGCCGCTGGGCTGTACGGCCCCCTCGTGCGCTTTGGCGCGGCAGGGGCCACCGTGCCGCTGACCGGCTTCGGCCATGCCCTGGCCCAGGGCGTCATCAGCGCCGTACAGGAAAAGGGACTGATCGGCGCGTTCCTGGGCGGCCTGCAGGCCACCGCCGGAGGCATCGCCGCCGCCGTGTTCTTCGGCTTTTTAGCGGCCGTGTGCTTTAAACCCAAGCCGAAGGACAGCTGATTTGACGTTTATTCAAAAGGCACTATAAATCACAACGTGGCGAGGGCCTATGCGGCCCTCGTGCACCCGCACCAGGAGATTCCATCTCCTGGACCTCAGTAGCGGATATTGATTGAATTGGCAAATGAACTTGGTTCCCGCTGAAGCATGGAGGAACGTGGAAGTCTGGCTTCGTACCGTTGTGCTTCTGGCCCGGCGGCGAAGCCGCCAGCCCGGATGCAAAGCATCCGTGGAAAGCCAGGAAATCATCCGCAGGGGAAAGTGAACTTTCCCCCTCGGATGTTCCCAGGCTTTCTTGGGCCAGAAGCCCTCAAACTTTTCGTAATCCCGGCGCAGCAGGCGGGGCTTGTCTGCTTACCTCAACTACTTTATTTCGCCAGTTGCTGGTCCAGGGTCCTCAGGACCCTGGTTGGGGTCTGGGGCGAACAGCCCCAGCGTTTCCCTTAGTAATTTAAAGTGTCTTTCACAAAACCGCCATTCCATTGCCCATGAAAGATTATCGCTTGCCGCCTCTATGCGGGAGGCGATTTTTGTAGTATAATGGAGAAGCAGGCATCAGGAAAGGAGGGCGGTTCCATGGAGGGCGAGCGGATCAAGCCGGTTCAATGTCAGATCGACGGCATTCCCTTTGAAGCCTGGGAAGCGCCCGACCTGAGCTGGCTGCAAGCCTACGGCACCGTATTCCGGGTATGGGACCAAAGCCGTTCCGGCTGGCTTTGCTTCGGCGTCGAGGGGCCCTATGGCAGGCTGTTCATCAAGTACGCCGGAGCCAAAACCGTCAACTTCCGGGGCCACACCACCGACGCGATTTACACGCTGCATGAAGCCATGCCGCTCTATGAGCGGGAGCATCCCGCCCTGGTGCGGCTGCTCAACCACGGCCCGGCAGGCGACGGCTACGCCGCCATCTTCCAATGGGTGGATGGGCTGCCGCTGGACGGGCGGATGAAATACTATTCCGTGCGGGACCAGGTTCGCCGCCTGCCTCTGGTGACCACCCTGACCATGCTGGAAAACATCATCGACCTCCACGCCGTGCTGGCGCTGGACGGCATCGTGGCCTCCAACTTCCACAGCGGCCACGTGCTGATCGACTTTGGACAGAACACGGCGGTGGTATGCGGCATCGACCTCTACCGCCGCAAGCCCGCCTACAACGACAAGGGGCTGATGCGCGGCGCTCCGGAATTCATGGCCCCGGAGGAATCGGAGCTGAACGCCAAGCTGGACGAAACCACCACCGTCTACAACCTGGGTGCCCTGGCCTTTGAAATCTTCGGTAAAAACAACGATCGGTCGCTCAAAAAATGGGTCGGCCCCAAGCCGCTCTTTCCGGTGGCCGCCAAGGCAACCAGCGCCAAAAAGTCCGACCGCTACCCCTCCATGCGGGCGTTTCAGGACGCCTGGCGCGAAGCGGTGGGCCGGTGCAGGCTGTAAATACAAAGGAGGAAAAGATCATGCTGTCATCCAAGGAAATCACGAAAAAATGGGAAACCATTGCATCCGGAAAAGCATCCCTGAGTATCTCCAACCTTTTGCTGCTGGGCATCCTGGCGGGCATGTTCATCGCCTTTGGCGCGCTGGGCAGCACGGTGGTATCCTCCGGCGTCGGCGGGGGGCTGGGCAAGCTGCTGGGGGCCTGCGTGTTCCCCACGGGGCTGATCCTGGTGGTGATGGCGGGGGCCGAGCTCTTTACCGGCAACTGCCTGATGGCCGGGCCCGCGCTGACCGGAAAAGTGAAATGGGCGGGGCTGCTGAAAAACTGGGGGCTGGTGTACCTGGGCAACATGTGCGGCGCGTTCCTTCTGTCCGCGCTGGTGTATCACAGCGGCCTGATGGCCAACGCCGACCTGGCCGCCGCCGCGAAATCCGTCGCCGCGAACAAATGCTCCCTGAGCTTTATCGAAGCGCTGCTGCGGGGCATCGGGTGCAACATCCTGGTGTGCGGCGCGGTGTGGATGGCCTCCGGCGCGCAGAACGCGGGGGGCAAGGCGGTGTGCTGCTTCTTCCCCATCATGCTGTTCGTGGCCTGCGGGTTTGAGCATTCCGTAGCCAACATGTATTATATCCCCCTGGGCCTGCAGTTGGGCGCGGAAGTCGCGTCCATGAGCGCTTACCTGCTTTCCAACCTTCTGCCCGTCACCTTGGGCAACATCCTCGGCGGCGCGGGGCTGGGGATGATTTACGCCGCGATCTATCACGATTGAATATTTCGAGTTAAGAGTTATAAAGCTTAACAGTATTGTTCCCAAGGATACATTTCAAAAACGAGGCAGGGGGCTTTTTCAGCCCCCTGTACCCCTGAACCAGGAGATTTCATCTCCTGGACCTCAGTAGCGGATACTGCTTACGTTGGAAAAACTGCTTGGTTCCCATTGTTGCATAGAAGAACGTGGACAATTGACTTGGTTCCGTTGTGCTTCTGGCCCGGCGGCAAAGCCGCCAACCCGGATGCTTTGCATCCAGGGAAAGCCAGGGAATCATCCGCAGGGGAAAGTTCACTTTCCCTTGCGGATGTTCCCAGGCTTTCTTGGGCCAGAAACCCTCAAGCTTTTCGTAACCCCAGCGCAGCAGGCGGAGGCTGTTAATATTCCCAACAACGTTATATCGCCAGTTGCGGGTCCAGGGCGGTCACCGCCCTGGCGCAGGTCTGGGGGCGCGCAGCCCCCAGCGTTCCCTTTTGTCAAGATTAAAAAATTTTCATCCAAACACCAAAGGAGCAATCAATCATGCCAATGGACGGCTTGACCCTGGGCTTCATGGCCCGGGAACTGCGGGAGACGCTGACTGACGGGCGAATCGAAAAGGTGAGCCAGCCGGAAAAGGACATGCTGGTGCTGGTCATCCGCGCCCAGGGAAAGAACCATAAATTATTATTATCCGCCGCGCCCTCCTTCGCCCGGGCGCACCTGACCGACGCCAACTACCAGAACCCCGCCGACGCGCCCATGTTCTGCATGCTGATGCGCAAGCATTTGCAGGGCGGCAGATTAACCAATCTGGAACAGGTCGGCGGCGACCGGGTGCTGAAGCTGACCATCGAAAACAAGGACGAATTGGGCGACACCGCGCCCCGGGAGCTGTATTTGGAGCTGATGGGCCGCCACAGCAACCTGACGCTGGTGAAGGACGGGCGCATCGTGGACGCCATCCGTCACGTATCCGGCGACATGAGCCGGGTGCGCCAGGCGCTGCCGGGCCTGCCCTTCGTGCCGCCTCCCGCCCAGGACAAGATCGACCCGGCGGAGTTGACGGAAGAAGCCTTGGCCGAACGGATGACCCAGCTTTCCGGCCCGCTGGACAAGGCGCTGGCCGCCTCCATCCGGGGCCTTTCCCCCACTGCTGCCCGGGAAATCGCCTTCCGGGCCACAGGACTGCACCGGACGGAATTATCCGATCTGAACATTGCGGAGCTGTCGGGCGTGATTTGCGCCCTGTTCGGCCGGATGCCCCAGATGGCCCGGCCCACGGCCCAGATGAGGCCGGACGGGCTGATGGCCGACGTGCTGCCCTTCCCCTACCTGAGCCTGGAAACGGGCCTGCAAAAGCCGTACCCCACCCTGTCCGCCGCGCTGGACGCCTTTTATTTCGGCCGCGACCGGCGGGACCGGATGAACCAGAAGAGCCAGGCCCTCAAGCGGCTGATCAAAACCCACCTGGAGCGGGACGAAAAGAAGCTGGCTTTGCAGGAGGAGGAGCTGACCGCCAGCGCGAAGATGGAGGAATACCGGGTGGCGGGCGAGCTGCTCACCGCCCAGGCCTACCTGGTGCCCCGGGGCGCGGAGACCGTACAGCTGCCCAACTTTTACGACCCCCAGGGCGGCACGGTGGAGATCGCCCTGGACGTGGCGCTGACCCCCGCCCAGAACGCCCAGAAGTATTTCAAGCGCTACCGCAAGGCCCGGGTGGCCCAGGATCTGGCCAGGGAGCAGAAGGAAAAGACGCTGAAAGAAATCGAATTGCTGGAACAGGCTATGTTCGACCTGGAGGAAAGCGAAACGGAGCAGGACATGGCCGACGTGCGGAAGGCCCTGGAGGAGGGCGGCATCGTGAAGCCCGCCGCCGGGAAGGGCGGCAAGAAGAAGCCCAGGCAGCCGGAAAGCGCGCCGATGCGCTTCCTGGCCCCCGACGGTACGGAAATCATCGTGGGCAAAAACAGCGCCCAGAACGACCGGGTCACCGGCGCCGCCAAAGGAACGGACACCTGGCTCCACGCCAAGGACATGCCCGGCTCCCACGTGATCGTGAAAGCGGAGCATCCCTCCCCCGACACCCTGGCCATGGCGCTGCGGCTGGCGGCCTGGTTTTCCAGGGGCAAGGGCGTATCGGTGCCGGTGGATTACACTCTGCGCAAGCACGTCAAAAAGCCCGGTGGCTCGCCCGCGGGGTTCGTGATCTACACCAACCAGAAAACCGTCGTCACCAGCGCCACGGAGGGGGAAATCGCCGGGATGAAGCGGGGATAAGTTTTTCTCGATCTTGCCATCAGGGAAAAATGCTGGTATAATAAACAAAAAAAGCGCGCAAGCGCACAGAGCGTAAGCATCAGACGGAAAGGCGGTTTGACCCATGTATCATATTCTGAAAACCCACCCCGAGCTCGTCCCCTTCGAGGGCGACATCAACCTGCGTATGGACAGGTACAAGAACAAGCTGTACCAGCTTTTGCAGGGCAAATCGTCCCTGAAGGACTTTGCCAACGCCCATCAATACTACGGCTTCCATCATCAGCCCGACGGCTGGGTGTACCGGGAATGGGCCCCCGCGGCGGACCAGCTGTATCTGGCGGGCGAATTCAACGATTGGTCCTGGACCAGCACGCCCATGACCCGGAAGGACAACGGCAACTGGGAGCTGTTCCTGCCGGGCGACACGCTGCACATCGGCAGCAAGGTGATCACCATCGTCAAGAACGGCGACCACCTGACCCAGCATCTGCCCCTCTACACCCGCCGGGCGGTGCAGGATTGGTCCAACGGCAGCTGGTGCTGCGAGGTGTGGGACGACCTGACGCCCTACCCCTGGACGGACGGGGACTTCCGCTGCGACGAAAAGCCCCTGATTTATGAGGCCCACGTGGGCATGTGCACGGAGGACTACCGCATCGCCACCTACCGGGACTTTGCCGACCTGGTGCTGCCCCACGTGCAGGACGCGGGCTACAACACCATCCAGCTCATGGCCATCATGGAGCATCCCTTCTACGGCTCCTTCGGCTACCAGGTGAGCAATTTCTTCGCCGCCTCCAGCCGCTTCGGCACGCCGGACGACTTAAAGTACCTGGTGAATAAGGCCCACGAAATGGGCATCCGGGTGCTGCTGGACGTGGTGCATTCCCACGCGGTGGCCAACACCCTGGAGGGCATCAACCTGTTTGACGGCACCAGCTACCAGTTCTTCCACGAGGGCGGCAAGGGCGACCATCCCGCCTGGGGCACCAAGTGCTTTAACTACGACAAGCCGGAGGTGATCCACTTCCTGCTGAGCAACCTGAAATTCTGGATGGAGGAATACCACTTCGACGGCTTCCGCTTCGACGGCGTCACCTCCATGCTGTACCAGGATCACGCCCTGGGCACCAATTTCAGCAGCCTTTCCATGTACTTCACCATGAACACCGACCTGGAAGCCGTGGTCTATCTGATGCTGGCCAACGAGCTGATCCGCCAGGTGAACCCCCGCGCCCTCACCGTGGCCGAGGACATGAGCGGCATGCCCGGCATGTGCGAGCCGGTCGCCGACGGCGGCATCGGGTTTGACTTCCGCCTGGGCATGGGCCTGCCCGACATGTGGATCAAGCTGAGCAAAAAGAAGGACGAGGACTGGTGGATGGAAGACATGTGGAAGGAGCTGACCTTCCGCAACGCGGGCACCATCGCCTATGTGGAAAGCCACGACCAGGCGCTGGTGGGCGACAAGACCATGATCTTCCGCTACGCCGACGCCGCCATGTATACCGATATGCAGGAGGACTGCCATACCGGCGTGATCGACCGGGCCGTGGCGCTGCATAAAATCACCCGGCTGCTCACCCTGGCCGCCGGCGGCAATGGCTACCTGACCTTCATGGGCAACGAGTTCGGCCACCCCGAATGGATCGACTTCCCCCGCCCCGGCAACGGCAACAGCTTCCATTACTGCCGCCGCCAGTGGAGCCTGCTGGAAAACAAGGATCTTAAATACAAGGACCTCTACGCCTTCGACCGGGATATGATCCACGCCGCCACCAAGTATCACATTCTGGATCAGGAATACCCCGTCCTCAACTGGATTCACAACAGCGACCACGTGATCGCCTTCGAGCGGGGCGGGCTGCTGTTCGCCTTCAACTTCTCCCCCACCAGCAGCTACGCGGATTATCCCATCCCCGTCACCGGAAAAAAGGCGTACGACGTGCTCTTCACCAGCGACGATTCCTGCTATAACGGCTTTGGCCGCATCGCCCACCAGTCCATGCCCGTGGAGGACGGCCATGTGAAGCTGTACCTCCCCGCCCGCACCGCCATGGTGCTCGTACCGGAGGAAGATTAACGCATGGCAAAGCAAAGCCCCTTCCGAACCTGGAAGGGGCTTTCTCATGTTGAGCAATTATTCACGCACAGTTTCCTCTTCCTCAAAATCCGGGTCGGCGGGGGGCATATGCTGGCAGCAGAAGATGAAGGCGTCCTCGCCGTTGTTTTCGTAGTATTTCTTGCGCAGGCCCACGTACTCAAAGCCCAGGGACTTGTACAGGCTCTGGGCGATTGTATTGCTCCTGCGCACCTCCAGGGTGGCGTACACCACGCCCAGGTTGGCGGCGTATTGCAGCAGCGCTTTTGTCAGCGCCCGGCCGATGCCCCGCCCCCGGCAGGGTTGCGTGACGGCGATATTGGTGATGTGGGCCTCGTCCAGCACGATCCACGCCCCGGCGAAGCCGACGATCTCCCCCTCTGCCTCCGCCACCAGGTAACGCGCGCAGGCGTTTTGGGTCATCTCCTTCACGAAATCCTCCCGGCTCCAGGGCTTGGGGAAGGTCGCCGTTTCGATAGCGTGCACCCCGTCCACGTCGGTCAGGGTCATGCGGCGAATTTGCAATTGCTGCTCTGAATGAAAATACATATTTCTCCTTCATTTACCATGATGGATTTCTCGGAAGGGGGTCAGGGGGAAACTGCTCTTTGGCCTACAAAGAGCGGTTTCCCCCTGCAATCTTAAGGTTCCTCTGCCGCTCCGCCTGGGGCGGGCGCAGGTACAGGGGCGACAGCCTGGTGTACTCCACCGCCTCCTGCCGCTTTTCCCAGGCCAGATACGCCGCCGATGCGGGGCGCAGGAACGAAAGATGCGGCGGGGCGAAGCGGGCCTTCTCCCCCAGGATGTCCGCGATGCGCTGCCGATGCACCGGCATCCCGTCCCCCAGGAACAGCAGGTTCTTCCCGAAGGCGGACACCTTTTCCAAATATTCTTCCAGCTTGATCGGCTCGTCGGGCAGCAGCCGCTCCAGCGTCCCGCCCCCGAAGGCCGCGCCGTACACCTGCCCGGCCCGGGCGTCCTGGATGGGGCAGATGACCCCGGCAAAGGGCATCACCCCCGCCGCCATGGCCTCCAGCGCGTCCACCGCAATGCAGGGCTTGCCCGCCGCGTGGGCCAGGCCCTTCACCGTGCTGACGCCGATGCGCACGCCGGTAAACGACCCCGGCCCCACCGTCACGGCGAAATAATCGGTTTGGTTCACGTCCAGCCCGGTGTGGCGGAAGGCTTCCTCCGTCATGGGCAGGATGGACTGGGAATGGGTGAAGTTGTTCACCGCCATGGCCTCGTAGCGCACGGCTCCATCCTGGATGATCGCCACCCCCGCCACCGGCCCCGACGTGTCCAGACAAAACAGAATCATAACAGTATATCCTCCCGGAACGGGAACCCGCCCTGGGGTTCCAGGGTGATTTCCCGCGTATTTTCGTCCACCGCGCGGATGCGGACGTCCAGCGCCCGGTCGGGCACATACTCCGGCGCCTGCTCGCTCCATTCGATCAGGGCGACGCCGTCGCCGCCGAGCAGCTCCTCGAACCCCATTTCCCCGATCTCGTCGGGGTCGTGGATGCGGTACCAGTCGAAGTGGTACAGGGGGATGCGGCTCTCGTCGTACATATTCAGGATGGTGAACGACGGACTGGGCACCGGGCCCAGCACGCCCAACCCCCGGGCCACGCCCCGGGCGAACTCGCTTTTCCCCGCGCCTAAATCGCCCCGCAGCAGCACCACGTCTCCCCTTTGCAGCTGCGCCGCCAGCTTCGCGCCAAGCGCCCTGGTTTCTTCCGCTGAGTGCGTTACGATCACAAGCAATTGACCTCCTGTTTCGTAGGTGAGTAAGGGAGTAGGGATTAGGAAATAGGGATTAGGCAGTAGGCAATAGAAAACCAGTTTCCTCCTCTGTCATCCCGATCGGAGTGGGACACCCCCTCAGTCATCCCGAGCGGAACGGAGCGAGAGCGGAGTGGAGTCGAGGGACCTGGGAGCTTGGCAACCCGTTGCTTGGCCGAGGGTGTTTCTCTCAGGTCCCTCGACTCCGTGTCGCCTCTGGCTCCACTCCGCTCAGGATGACAGTGGGGGGAGGTGGCTTTCTATTGCCTACCGCCAACTGTCTCCTGTCTCCTGCCTCCTGCCTACTTCCTACCACAAAATTATACTCTCCCTGCCCCGGCCCTGTCAAATCACATGATGGCGTAGCCGCGCAGGTACAGCAGGCTGTACAGGAAAAACAGCAGCCCAGCCCCCAGCAGCAGGAAACGGCGGGGCAGGCCGTCCTTCACCTTGGACAAAATGATGTATACCGGCACGCAGCACAGCATATACCGCCCGCCGCTGATCATCCAGCCGGACAGATAGGAAAAGCCCAGGTACACCCCGCCATACAGCAGGTAGGCCATGCGCTCCCTCTGACAGACCCCCCAGCCCAGCACGGCGAGGATGAAGAAATACAGCGCGATCTGCAAAATGTAGATGTACCAGGCCAGCGCGGGATACTCCCCGGCCAGGCCATATTGCAAAGCGATATTCTGCCCGATCCACTGGGTGCTCTGATACCAGGGCTCCCCCGCCTCGAATTTCAGGAATTGGAAGCAGTTCCCATACAGCGCCCCGTTGATGCCCAGGTACACCCCGAAGCCCGCCGGAATCAGCAGGAGGAACACGTCCTGCCAGCGGAGCTTTTCTTTTCCGGGGCCGAACCGCAGGGTCACCCATTCGTACACCGCCGGGAAAAACAGCAGTATCCCCTGGGTGCGGGTGAGCGCCGCGAGGAAGCCCACGATCCCCGCGGCAAGAAAGCGGCGCTTCCTGAGCGCGTACAGGCAGCCGATGGACAGCGCCAGGAAAATGCCCTCCGTAAACACGCCCAGGGCGAACATGGAGAAGGGATACAGCGCCATCAGCAGCACACCGTCCCAGGCGTTTCTCCGGTCGCCGTCCAGCAGGATCAGCTCATACAGCAGGATGGAGGCGGCGCAGTAACCGATATGCGAGATGATCACGCCGGACAGCGGCAGGCTGAACGTGAGCCAGCCCAGCCAGCGCATCAGCAGCGGATACAGGGGATAAAACACCAGGTTGATGGCGTTCTCCCCCTGGGTCACGTAGCCGTGCTGGGCGATGTCGATGTAGCGCGTGGCATCCCCCGGCTCCATCAGCCGCTGGGAAATCAGCTCGCCCAGGGCGGAAAAGGAAAACGAACCGGCGCTGAGAAACAGGTGCAGCGCCATCATAAGGTAGTGGAGGCCCAGAACGGTCAGCAAGATCAGCAGCCAGTCCCGGCCGCGCCTGGTCAGTTTCATCGCTTTCCCTCCCTCACCCCAGCTTGCCTTCCGCCAGGCCAATCACCACCGCGGCGGACAGCACCGCGCACAGGGCCAGCGCCCCGCCGTAAGCAGAGGGCGACAGGCGGATCTTCCAGCTTTTGATTCGGTTTCCGAACAGGTAAAAGACCACCGCGCAGATCAGCAGGCACAACGGCGCGGCCCCCGGCAGCAGAAAAAAAACGCTGCCCGGCAGGCACAGCAGCAAGAACGCCGCGTCCCGCGCCGTGGAGCCGTCGGCGATCGTCCGCAGGCGCAGCTGCAAAAGAAACAGGCCGGTCACCGTCATCAGCCAAGCCAGCGCGATACCGCAAAAGACGAACTGGCCGAACAGCACCTTCCCCAGGGCAAAGCCAAGCCAGGCAAACACCGTCGAAACCGGCCCCACCCCCTGGGGGCTTTCCAGCGCGGCCAGCATCGACCGCAGGTAGGGGCCGCGAAACACCGCGTCCAGCGTCAGCGCGCCTTCGATTTTGCCGTACACCGACAGGCCAAACACCAGCGCGCAGCCGAAATACAGCGCGCCCGCGCCGCAGACCATCACCGCGCTGCGGCCCCACAGCCGCGCGGTATCGCGCCTGACCCAGCCCATCTGCCCCAGGAACGCCACGATCAGCGCGCCGACCAGCGCCAGTATTCCGGTGCCGGATAAAAAGCCCAGTATCTCCGCCATTCGGTTGTCCTTTCTGGTTGCAAGGTAAAATATGATGCAGCAGGCATTATGCAGTAGAAAAAAGGGAGTACAGAGTTCAGCGTGCAGATTTGTCTACAAGGCGATATGAGATCGCTCAATATATGATCACTCATTTAACATGTCATCCCGAGCGCAGTAGCCCCCCTCTGTCATCCCGAGCGAAGCGGAACGAGAGTGGAGCGGAGTCGAGGGACCTGAGAGAAACATACTTAGTCAAGCAACGCGATACCCAGCTTTCAGGTCCCTCGACTGCGCCTCCCCTCTGGGTCGGCTTCGCTCTGGATGACAGAGGAGGAGGTGGGTTTCTATTGCCTATTGCCTCCTGCCTGCTCCCTACTCCCTGTTTTCCCCCTACACGTCCACAAGCACACACGCAGAATTTCACACACCCCGGAAAAAACGCATCCCCAGGAAAGAAAGTCCATCCGCCCGAATCCAGCGGACGGATGGAGCATCATAAATGTATCGGGTTATTCCGCCTGGGGGGCGAACACGACCGCCGCGCCCTCGGGCCGGACGTTGAGCACATAGCAGGCATGCGCGCCAAACACCGCTTCCAGCTTGGAAACGAAATCTTCCACCTGGGCGTTTGGCACGAAGTTCAGCGTGGTGCCGGCGAACCCGCCGCCGTGCACGCGCCACGCGCCTTTGCCCTTGAGCTGATAGGAAGCCATGGCCAGTGCCAGGGACAGGGGCTGTTCCTTCCCGGCGGGGTACAGGTTTTGCAGCAGCATCCAGCTGCTTTCCCCGGAGGCGATGATGCTTTCAAACATGGCGTTCAGATCGCCGTTTCTGATCCCGGCCACCATGTCCTTGACCCGGCGGTTTTCGGACATGAAATGCAGCGCCCGCAGGATGGGCCGCTCGCCCAGCTTTATCCGCAGCTCGGGAATGGCCTGCCACAGCTCCTCCGGCCGCACCTGGCGCAGCACGTCCCGCCCCAGGGCGTTGGCCACCGCCTGCATTTCCGTGCGCACGGCGGCGTATTCGTCGGTCAGGTTGTCGTGGCTGCCGCCGGTGTTGACCACCACCAGGGAATAGCCCGCCTGCTGGAAGTCGTAGAACAGCGGCTCGACAACGGGGTTTTTCACGTCCTTAAAGTCGATCGTCACCAGGCCGCCCGTGGAGCAGGCCATCTGGTCCATCAGGCCGGAGGGCTTGCCGAAATACTCGTTTTCCGCGTACTGGGAAATCTGGGCCCGCACGGTGCTGTCCACCGTGAAGCCGTTGTACAGCGCGTCGATCACCGCGCAGACCATCACCTCATACGCCGCGGAGGAGCTCAGCCCGCTGCCGCCGATCACATCGCTGGTCACCGCCGCGTCAAACCCGCCCAGCCTGTACCCCCGGTCCGCCATGGCCTTGGCCACGCCGCGCACCAGGGCCGCGGAGGTGCCTTCCTCCTCGGGATGCTTGCTCAGGTCGTCCAGGGACAGTTCGATGCCGGGATAGCCCGCGCTCTGGATGCGCACGGTCATATCGTCCCGGGGAGACACGCAGGCCAGGCAGTCCAGGTTCACCGCCGCGGCCAGCACGCGGCCGTTGTTATGGTCGGTGTGGTTGCCGATGATCTCGGTGCGGCCCGGCGCGCTGATCATGTATAGGGGGGCCTTGGTGTGGAAGCTGTCCTCATGGGTCTTGACCAGCCCGGTATAGCGGCTGACCTGCTTGGCCAGCTCCCCGTTGCGCAGCCCGTACAGCCGGGACAGGCGCTCCAGCGAAGGCTGACGCTTGATTTTCGCCAGCATATCGGAATAATTGCACATACGGTTTTCCCCTCCTTCACATCCGGTTCAGTACGTCCTGCCAGAACGAAAGAAACTCGTTCAGACCCAGTTCGTTCAGCTTTTCTTCAAAGGCGGCAAAGCTCTCGTCGCTGATTTCTTCCTCGCCCAGCACCCAGCGGGCGATCTGCATATCCACGTAATAGCCCAGCTCCTTCTGGAGCGGGGCGATGGCGTCGCTTTGCTCCTTGGTGAGGGTGTAATACGGGAACGGCATGACCACATACTGGCGGAAGTCCCGCTGCTGGTCCAGGATATTGGTCACCATGGCGCTGCCGCTCATCAGCCGCTCGAACTCGCCGGTGGAGATGCCGGGCTGCTCGGCGGACCCGCCCTCGATCAGGGTGGTGCCACGGAAGGTGTCAAAGTTGCTCTGCACGGCGTCCAGGTAGCGCCAGGTGCCGTCGCCGTCCACCACGTAATCCACGTCCCGCATCCCGATGCCAGCCAGGATCGCGCCGTCCAGCGCGTAAAGCTCATCCACCCAGCGCAGCACGGCTTCCGGGTTCTGGCAATGACTGGTCACGGCAAAGGTGCCCCGCAGCGCGGAGCCGGAGAAATCGCGGTAAACCTGCTGACCGTTATAGGACAGCGGCGGCATAATCGCGTAATTCTCCGCCCAGGATACCTTGAACACATCCGCCGCCATAGGCGTGATGATCGCGCCGTAGGTGGCCTTGGCGTTGGCATCTGTCACGGTGCGCATATCGTCGGTGATGGAAAAGCCGTTCTTGTCCAGCAGCCCGGCCTCCCGCAGTTCGCGGCACCAGGCGATGAAGAGGCGGAAGTTCTCCTCCAGGGGCATGAATTTCACCTGGCCGTCCTGCACGAATACGTTGTAATCGTTGGCGATCAGGCCGAAGGCGTGAGCCAGGAATTTGAGGTCAAAGGGCCCCAGGAAGCCCAGCGGGATTTCGTCCGCCCGGCCGTTGCGGTTGGGGTCGCGGGTCTTGAAAGCGGTCAGCATATCCGCGAACTCCTGCGCGTTCGCGGGCATGTCCAGGCGCAGGTTGGTCAGCCATTCCTGGTTGACCCAGATATAGTTCTGCATGGACGGGTCGGAAATGAACGGCAGGGCCGCCACGCTCCCGTCGGGCAGGGTGACGGCGGAAAGCACCTCGGGCTTTTCCTGCATGATCGCCCACAGGTTGGGGCAGCAGGCTTCCAGGTAGGGCTTCAAGTCGATCAGCACGCCGCTCTCCCGCAGGCGGATACATTCGTCCCCCGTCAGCCGCGCCTTGAATAATACGTCGGGCAATTCCTCCGCCCCGGCCTTCATCTCGGCCTTGGCCTGGGTCCAGGACGCTTCGTCCTTATACTGGGTCACGTCAAAATGGACGCCGGTCTTTTCTTCCATGCGGGCGAAAAATTTGTTTTCCGCCCATTCCCGGTACTGGGAATTGTCGAACCCCGCCAGCGTAAAGGTCAGCGCGGGCGTTCCCTCCGCCGCGGCGAAAGCGGGCAGGCAAAGACACACGATCAGAAGGAAACAGAAAACCCGTTTCATTCGCATTCCGCGAAGCCTCCTTCAAACGATAATGACCCTATTATACAGGAAAAAACGCGCAATTGCTACCCCTGAATTTTAAACAGAATGTGAAAAAAACACGCGCTTTTCTCCCCCACCGCCGCCCTGTTTTTTCCCGGAGGGTATGATAGCATTGATCTTCTTAAATACTAAGCATCGTTCTTAAGGGGTATTTTAACCCAGTAAAAAGAGGACGCTGGGGGCTGCGCGCCCCCAGACCTGCGCCAGGGCGGTGACCGCCCTGGACCCACAACTGGCGATATTACGTTGTGGGGATTAGCAGACAAGCTCCGCCTGCCGCGCTGAGGTGACGGAAAGTTTGAGGGCTTCTGGCCCAAGAAAGCCCGGGAGCATCCGAGGGGGAAAGTAAACTTTCCCCTACGGATGATTCCCCGGCTTTCCCCGGATGCACAGCATCCGGGCTGGCGTCCATAGGACGCCGGGCCAGAAGCACCACGGCACCAAGCCAGACTTACGCGTTCTTCCAATCTTCAGCGGGAACCAAGCCGATTTATTCAGTCGATCAAGCTCCACTGTTGAGGTCCAGGAGATTTCATCTCCTGGTGCAGGTGCACGAGGGCCGCACAGGCCCTCGCCTCGTCTTTGTTTTTCACCTTCACAACATAGCTGTTAGTAGCATAAGAATGCAAGCGAGGCTGCTCTGATCGGAGCAGCCTCGCTTGCGCTGTTGATAATGAATGATTATTGCAGGCCCTCGGTGAACGTCTGCAGCATCTGGGCCAGCTGGCCGCGGGTAGCGGTCTGGTCTTCCGTGCCCGCTTCCACATCGGGAGTGAAGGGCGCGCCGAGGGCAGCGGTCACAGCGCCAAAGAGCTGAGCGCAGTCCCCCAGGGTCAGTTCGGTGGCGGCTTCCACGCCTTCGGGCACCAGGCCGTACTGGGCCAGCGTAGCCATAGCTTCGTCCACAGCGCCGGGCGCGCCGCCGATGAGCACGTAGATCGCGCCGTAGAAGTCGCCCGCCGTGGCGGGATCGTCTGTGCCGAAAGCGTCGTCCGCCTTGGGCGTCATCAGGCCGTTTTCAAAGGCGAAGCGCACGGCCTCGTAGGATTCGCTGCCCTCCGCCGCGTCGGTGAATTCCACCTGGGAGGCGTCCTGGGCGTTGAAGGGATTCAGGATGGTATCGTACAGGTCGGCGTTCGCGTTGATGGCGGAAGCACTGCCGGCGGTGGAATGCACGCCGTTCTCCCAGGCCTTGCGGTAGATCTCGGCGGCGGCCTTCACGGTTTCGGGCGTCACGGCCTTGAGCTGGCGCATGTAATCCAGGTTGCGGTCCAGCTTCTGTTCAAACAGGGTATCCTCGATCGCGGTGACCGCGCCTGCCAGCTCGCCGGCGGGCAGGGCCAGGCCGGAGTAAGCGCTCATGATATAGCCGTCCAGGGTGTCCTGATCCACGTCCAGCTGTTCGATGGTGTCGGCCAGGGAAGCGTACACCTCAAAGGTTTCCTTGACGTTGGGGTCGCGGTAGCTGATCAGGTACATGGAGCCGTTGTCCATCATGCTGTTCCAGGGGGTGTATACGCCCATCTGATCCCGCAGCACGGGCACCAGGATCTTGTCGCTCAGGAGGCTGGTGATGGCGCTCAGGCCCGCGTCAAAGTCGTCTAAGCCCATGTCGTCGGCGGTGGCGATGACGTTGTTGAACTGGATGTTGCCATCAATGATCAGGGCTTCACGGGCGCTGGGAATGGGCAGATCGTAGGCGACCGCTTCCCGCTCCACATGATCCAGCTTCGCCATGAAGGCGTCGGCCAGGGGACGGTTCTTTTCAATGCTCTGCTCGTTGCCCGCGAACCCGGCAACCGCCCCGGCGTTGTTGGCAAAGAAGGACTGCACGGCCTCAAAGTGCTTGGTCACTTCTTCGGGGGCTTCGTTCAGCATGGCTTCCAGGTTTTCCAGGAAGGCGTAGTAATCCAGGAAGTTCAGGTAGCTGTAATAGCGATAGAAGGGATAGCGATCCGCCAGGCCGCGGTAGAGCATGACCTGATAGGCCGACTGGTTGATGGTGGCGCGGACGGAGGTCTTCTGGGCCTGCACCTGCTCCGTCAGCTTCTGCACGTCGTCGAAGCGGGTGTGGAAGAGCAGCTCCTCCATCAGGTTGTAGCCGGCGGCCAGGTCATCGTCCAGGGCGTACCACTCGGCCACCATGTAGGGATGGTTGGTGTCGCCCATGTCGCCGCCGCTCACGCCGGTGGTCTTATTGTAGAGGTAGCGGGTGATGAGCACGTCCAGTTCTTCCTTGGTGTGCTTGTCGGTGTCCAGCTGGCCCAGCAGGCGGGTGTACAGGCGCATCCAGTGGATGTCCTCCTGGGGCAGGGCGGCGGCGTCAAACCACAGGGAAACCGCGCCGATGCCGTCCACGCCCGCGGCCGCTTCGATGTGGCGCAGGCCGTTTTCATCGGTAAAGTCGTTGACGGCGTAGGTCTTGATTTCCTCAGGCAGGTTTTCCACGGTGACGGCCTTGATCTTCGCCATCAGCTCGGCGGTGTCCTCGTCCTTGGGCGCGGCGTTGGTTTCCTCGATGATCGCCTGGAGCTCCTCCTCGGTCATGGAAGCCTTGATAGCCGCCAGCTTTTCTTTCAGCGCGGCGTCCACCTTTTCCTTTTCGCCGGGGGCGGGATAGGTGGTGGTGAGGGTGTAGAGGCCCGCGTCGGCCAGCCACTTCGCGGCGGCTTCCTTCAGCAGCCCCTGCTGGTTTTCCTCGTCCATCTTGGACAGCGCGTCAACCCTGTCCGCATATTTGAACGGATCGCCGCTGACGGCGTAATAATATGCCATGCTGTTGACCACGCCCTCGGCGGGGGACCCGCTTTCGGGAGCCAGCTTGGAGGAAATGCTCAGGCTGGCCATGGCGGCGTCCACCATGTCCTGGGCAAAGCCGTTCTGGGCCACGTCCCTGAGGGCTTCGTCCACGATGGCCTTCAGCTGCTCGGCGTCGCCTTCGTTCATGCCGGTGGCGTCAAAGATGATGGCGTCGTCCGGCCCGGCCACCTCGCGGCCGCAGGACAGCGTGCCGGCGGGGAAGGCTTTCTTGAAGCTCTGCTGCAGCACGGAGCCGCTTTCATTCAGCAGGGAGCAGACGTTATCGATCAGGTTTTCCTGCTCCACGTCGCCCTTCATGCCGGGGCAGACGATGTAATAGATGATCTCGCTCTGGTTGGTCACGTCGGTGCCCTCCGCCATGGGGAAGGCGAACGTGCCCACCGCGGGCTCGGTGATAGCGGTGTAGCCCGCGTCCTCAAAGGTGAATTCCTTTTTCTCGTATTCGGAGAACGCGCCGTCCAGCAGCGCCAGGAACGCGGTATAATCCTCGATATCACCGTAGAGGATGGCGAAGCAGTTGGAGGGATGATAATACAGGTCGTGGAATCCCTTCACGCTCTCCCAGGTCATGTCCGGAATGACCTCGGGGGTGCCGCCCTGGTTGAAGGTGAGGGCGGAGCCGGGGAAGGTGAGCCCGTTGGCGTTGAGCAGCGCAGCGCGTCCCAGCGTCATCGCGCCCTGCATTTCGGAATAGACGACGCCTTCATAGGTCATTTCGCTGTCCATATCGGGCAGGTCGTAATGCCAGGCCTGGGTCTTGAAGATGCCTTCATCGTGCATGATGAGGGGATGGAAACAGGCGTCCACATAGAAGTCCGCCAGCTTCAGCAGCTGCGCCTCGGACAGGGAAGCCATCGGATAGTTGGTGCAGGCGTCCATGGTGTTGGCGTTCAGGTAGGTGTTGTAGGTCTGATACATCAGGTTAAAGAAGAGCGCCGTGGACGGATACTTGTCCGACCCGAACAGGGTGGCATGCTCGAACACATGCGGCAGGCCGGTATTGTCCAGCGGACGGGTGGGGAAGGTGATCTGGAAGGTGCGGTTGGTGTCCTCGTTCGCCATCCAGAGCATCTTGCCGCCGGTCTTCTGATGCTCAAACAGCACCAAATCCGCGCCCACCAGCGGGAAATCGCGGAGCTCTTTTACTTCAAAGCCGTTCACCACGTCGCCGATCTTCGGCATCGCGTTGGCTTCCTGGGGCAGCGCTTCCGCCAGGCCAGAAACGCAGGACAGCGTCAGGGCCAGCGCAAGCAGAAACGACAGCGCTTTTTTCATGAGTAACCCTCCTTAATTGATATGCATTGATGCGCTTAGCCCAAGTAGTATAGCATATCTTTGTGAAAAAGTCACTATCGGCCGCCGTTTTTTATTCATTCCCCGCCGGATTAAAGCCGGAAATCCCTAAGCTGCGGCGTGAGCGCCTCTTTCTCTCTTGAATCCGGGGATGGGCCATGGTATAATGCTCTGGGCTGTTTTTTCCGGTATTTGGAAAAGTCCCTCCTGCTCAGGCATTTGAGGCTTTCGCGGAAAAAATGCCAGCCCGTTGCATCCCGAACTTTTTCCCCTGACGGCTGCCGCGCCTTTTGTCCGCGGTCAAAGATAGGACCTGACATGCACGATATATGGAATCCCTGGCACGGTTGTGTCAAATGCAGCGAGGGCTGCGAAAACTGTTATATGTACTATATTGACGCCATGCGGGACAAGGACGGCGGAGATATTTACCTGACGAACAACGCCCGCTATCCCCTGGCCAGGGACCGGAAGGGCCGGTACAAGATTCAAAGCGGCGAGATGATCAGCGTCTGCATGACCTCGGATTTTTTTCTGGAGCAGGCGGATCAGTGGCGGGCCGATGCCTGGGACATCATGCGCGCCCGCGGCGACGTGATCTTTTACCTGCTGACCAAGCGGCCCCAGCGGGTGGCGTCCTGCCTGCCGCCGGACTGGGGCGACGGATGGGACAACGTGTTTTTCAACGTGACCTGCGAAAACCAGCGTCGGGCGGACGAACGGATGCCCCTCCTGCTGGATCTGCCCTTCAAGCATAAGGGCGTGAGCTGCACGCCCATGGTGGGGCCGGTGAGCCTGGAAAAATGGCTGGACAGCGGGCAGATCGAACGAGTGCTGTGCGGCGGAGAAAACTACGGCGGCAGGCGGCCTTGCCATTTCGACTGGGTGAAAAGCCTGCGGGCGGAATGCGTTTCCCGGAATATCACGTTTTGTTTTATCGAAACGGGCACGGTGTTCATCAAGGACGGGAAGCAGTACACCCTGAACGACAAGCGGATGCAGACCGTTCAGGCCTTCCGCTCCGGCATGAACTACGAAGGGAAGCCCATGGCGTTCCATCTGGCGGACAGCTGGGGGCTGCCGATCCCGAAAGAAAACCTGTATCAAAAGCACTATTCAAAGACCTGCGAAGAATGCGCCATGAAGCTGGTCTGCAACGGCTGCAGCGGCTGCGGAAAGTGCGGTCAAAAAGAACGGAACGCGCCGGGCAAACCGGACGGATCGAAGGACGAGGATGGAGCGGCTGTTTGAAACAGAGCGTCTCATTGTGCGCAAGTTCAGGGACGCGGACGCCCGGGCACTGTATGAAAACCACCTGGACGACGAAGTGAGAAAATGGTTTCCCAACGAGTGCTACGCGGACGTGGAGGAAGCGCTGGAGGCGGTCCGCTTCTATGCCGGATGCGCAGAAGGGGGACGGCTGCCTTTCGTGGTTGGAGCGGAGCTAAAAGCAACAGGCGAGCTGATCGGCGATACCGGTATCAGCGAAGTGGACGGCAGGCCGGGCGAAGCGGAGGTTGGGTACTGCATTGGGCAAAAGCACCGCCGAAAGGGATATGCCGCTGAATTGCTGGACGGGATGACAGCCTATACTGCCGCCCGGTTTGAAATCAGCGTGATCCATGGCCGCGTGGTGAACGGAAACACGGCCTCCCAAAAAGTGCTGGAAAAAAACGCGTATCAGTTCCTCAGGACGCAATTCGGCGCGCCAGACGACCCTTACGGCAACGGCATGCTGGTATACCAAAAGAAGCTCTGAATTCCTCAGAATCCAGAGCTTTTTCTGATGCCAAACGGAACATCGGCTGCAGCGCCGCGCCGTCGTACTTGAGCTGCGTTTCATCCATGAAACAGGCAGTCGGGGGCTGTACGCCTTTTGCCAAGCCTGCCTTCATGCGCTGAATGATCAACCTTTGCAAGCGTATATTTCCATAGTATCCAGCCCTTCATCGAAGGCGCATCGGATCAGATTAGCTCTGGGAGACGGTGAACAGCGAATAGAAGTAACCCTTCCGCGCCATGAGATCATCAAAGGTCCCCTGTTCCGAAACCGCGCCGTTTTTCAGCGCGAACAGCCCGGTGCAGCGGCGGAGGATATTTTCGTCCAGGTCATGGGTGACGATCACGCGGGTGTAGCCCTCCAGCTTCAGGATGGCGTCCAGCACCCCAAAGGAGGTCTCCGCATCCAGGGAGGCTGTGGCCTCGTCCACAAAGAGCACCGGCGTCTTGCGCAGCAGCGCCCGGGCGATGGAGATCCGCTGCCGCTCGCCGCCGGAGAGGCCGGAGCCGTTTTCCCCGCAGAGATAGTCCGCGCCCTTTTCGTCGATGAGCTTTTTCAGCCCGGACAGCCGCACGGCACGGTCGATCTCCTCCTCCGGGAAGTCGGAGAACATGGTGATGTTATTCCGGATCGTGCTGTTAAAGACGAATACGTTCTGCTGAATCATGGACACCAGATCATAAAGCGAGCTGGCGGAAACGGTTTTGAGCTCTTTTCCGTCATAGAGGATCTTACCCTGATAGTTCTTCGAGGACGCCATCAGCAGGTTCAGGATCGTCGATTTACCGCTGCCGGAGCCGCCCACCAGCGCGTAGCAGCCGCCGGCGCGCAGTTCCATGTCCACGTCACACAGCACGGGCTTTCCTTCTTCGTAGGCAAACGCAAGATCCCTGACCGAGATCCCCTCGGTGAGACGCGGCGGGATCTGCCCGCCCTCCTCGGAAACATTTTTGTTCAGCGCCTGCGCCAGCTTGTCGATCAGCGAGTTGGCGGACATCATGCCGGCGAAAAACGTCGGGAACGCCTGGATAGGCCCCAGCACGTAGTTGAGCAGCTGAACAAACACAATGGCGGTGCCTGCCGTGATGCCCTTGCCGGACAGCGCCAGCGCTGCTGCCACAAAGAACACGCCAAATTGCAGGATCGCTCCCGCAATGCCGGAGGAATAGCCGACCAGTACGTTCACCTTCGTTCGCTTTTTCGAGGCTTCCGCCACGTCAGCGTTGCTGTGATCATGCAGTTTGGCCATGCTTTTCTCCGCCTTAAAGCTCTTGATCACAGAAAAGCCCGTGAGCGCATCCTTCAGCATGCCGGTATAGCGCTCTTTTTGATTGGAAAGGTTCTTTTCCGCGATTGCCGCCTTGTTTCCCAAAACCACGGAGACAACGATGGGCAGCAGGGAAAAGCCGATGGCGATCAGCGTCAGCAGCGGGCTGCACCACAGCATCAGCCCCAGCGCGCCGACAAACGCGATGCCGACCTGTATTGTGTTCTGCAATTTTCCAATGAAGTCCGCTTCGATCGTGTTCACGTCGTTGGAGAGGGCGGAGATATAGAGCGCGCTGTTTTCACCGGAAAAGGCCTGGATGCCCTTTTCCAAAAGCCGGTCAAAAACGTATTCCCGATACTGCTTCATCGCCTTTGCGCGGAACTCGGAGAGGAATGTGCTGTCCAGCATCCATCCCAGCCCAAACAGGGCAAACGCGCCTCCCGCGACGAGCAGCAGCGTGCCGAAACCGTAGGGGCACTCCCCGGAGATCAGGTCGGCGACCTCCTTGATGAGCCAAGAGATCACCAGCTCCGCCGCAGCGCCGAACAGGGCCGCGAGCACCGTCATCGCCAAATTGAATTTGTTATTCCGAAACAGCTCTTTGAGGAACGGGCGCCGCAGCGCTTTGATTTCTTTCTTGTTCATGATGATCCTCCTGCTCAATGAGAGAGTTCCACAAAGCGAATGTCGGTTTCGTCATACTAAAGCCAACAGAACCACAACGACAAGCATGCTGTGGCTGCCCTGGGTTTTATTTCGATATATTCTGCGTCGCTTGGAGCGCTGGTGCATTTTCCCTCTCCAAAAACAGGCCATATCAATCCAAATTGATATGGCCTGTTTTCAGCTGATACTTTTGCGTATCAGTTTTTCTTTTTGCGTTTCAGAATGAGGCACGTCCCTCCCAGCAAGGCCAAGCCTGATAAGACGCAGCCAATCCACAGGATCGGATTGAAGCCATCGCCTGTCGCAGGAACCTTGTAGTTGATAATCGTTCCGCCGTTATAGCACCGGTCAGTTACGTCGGCATGTTCGCCGATGTTCTCGTATCGCACCTGGTAGCCCTGAGGCACAGTCTCAATCAGGTACAATTCTCTATCGCTCTGGAGCCATGCCTCGTAGTACCATTCATCCTCGCTGACAGTTTTCTTGCTGAACTTCTTGTGAACGACGGTCCCGTCAGCGCTGTACAATACCCAATCAATGCTGTCTTCACGGCCCCCGGCCCACTTCTTGGTGAAGCTGAATTTATACTCATACCGTTCGGGCGAATAATTGTTCGTGAAAACGATGTTCTCAATCTTTTTGTCCGGATTGGAAGTAATAACACCGTCGCCGTTATCGTGCAGCGTTACGGCAATCCTGTAGACGACCGTACTGTAAATCATATCCTTTTCTTCTGGATAAGGAATGTCCTCTTCAATACGATAGTACTTCTTGGTGTCAACCGCATGCCCATCTACCTGATCCAAATCGGACAGCAGATAATTGATTTCAGGGAAGGTTACAGTGCCATCGGCTGCGTTCGTCATGGTCTTGCTGTAGGCCGCCTTTCCCGTCAGCGCGTTGCCGTTCTCATCCACTGCTGTCAGCGTGAAACTGAACTCGTTCGCCTGCAGCTTACGGCCATACAGGATTTTCTTGGCACCGGGCACGTACTTGCCTTTTGCCTCGTAGGTGTTGGTGAACTTCTCGGTCTGGATGAGCGGCGTGCCGTCGGCCGCCAGGTTGCCCTGGCCGTCGTCCTTGACCTTGATGGTCACGGTGTGATCCGTCTCGTCGTAGGTGACGCCGCCCGCCGTGCCCTTGGTCTCCTTGACGGTGTAGGTGTATGTGCCCGCCGCTGTGAAGGTGATCTCGCCGAAGGACTTCGTCTGGCCTTCATCGGCCTTCTTGATGGTGATGCTGGTCTCCGCAGGCATCGGGGTGCCCTCGGCAGCGGAGATGGTGAAGGTGAACTCATCGTCGTCCGTCCAATCGCGGCCCTCAAGGATCTTCTGAACCTTGATCTCGCCCTCGCCGGACTTGGCATAGGTGTTGGTGAACGTGGCGGTCTGCACCAGCGCGGAGTCCGTGTCGGCTACCAGGTTCCCCTTGCCGTCGTCCACTACCTTGATCGTGATGGTCTTGTCAGCCGTGTCGTAGGCGACACCGTCGATGGTCTCGCCCTTGTGGGCCTCG
>ONRC01000053.1 GCA_900320085.1 uncultured Eubacteriales bacterium | reverse complement strand
ATAAGGTGGAGTAACATCCACCTTTTGCCTCAATAGCTCAATGGCAGAGCATTCGGCTGTTAACCGAAGGGTTGTAGGTTCGAGTCCTTCTTGAGGCGCTACTCAAAATCGTGCATTTTGTACAGAAGTGCACGCTTTTTCTATGGTTTTGGTACAGATTAGTCGGGAATTGCGTTAATTCCACGTTTAGTTCTGGCCTCGTCGTAAGACCCTTCATTCCGAAAACCTCCGATTTGCCACAAAACAGAAATTTTCAGCCGATTCAGGGTGAAAAACTTGTGGCAAAATCGAAGGTTCCCGCTGCATACCATGCAGAATTGGTTGTGTATAAAGGCTTACGATAACCCCGCCCAGCTGGGCAAGCTCAAACCCGCAACCGGCATTGGCGGCGGGTGACGGAGGGCGTGGTGATCTGCCTGTCGCTGTACATGGTCATTATGACCGTGGTGAAGACCGACGATGCCAAACAGGCAGAGCGCCATACGCATGTTTTCCTTAGCAACGTGAGAACAAAAAGAACGATGCTGACCTTCCTGAATATGTTCTGATCAGGTATGCCGGGAACCCTTCTTCCAGGCGTTTGACTGATCCCATGCTATTTTCTGAAGACGATCCAATTGTGCGACCAGGGAACCGGAAGCCCGAAGAGCGACACCACCCTGCCGAGTGCGTCCCTGTACCAGGAATAATTCCAGCCGGCTCCCATGTCCATATACAAGGCGTTCGTCACCCCAAGCCGGTGAAGCTCCTCCATGAATTCCTCAAAATGCAGCATGTGGATGGAATCAATAACGCAAAGATTTCCGTTCAGCTCCGCCAGGGTGCGGTAGCAGCGCGCTCTGGGCCGACTGATATTCATGACGGTTTCCCCATCCCGGATGAGGCCGAACTGCATAAAGCCGCTGCCGCCTTTGTCCGCGGCTTCCCGGATGGCTTCGGAAGGATGGTCGAACGCGAAGGAAAACCTGCCTTCCGCGAAAGTAAAGGCTGCAAAGCTGTCCTTGTTATAGGGGCTTTCATAGAATGTGCCAAGGACGGCATGGTCGCCATCGATATTTTCATGAGTAAAACCCAGGCTGATATCGTGCTGAAACGCCGCCCCGCTGCACCAGGTGATATCGCTGTCCGATTTGGAAGGCCGCTTTTCGCATGTTAGGTCGATCCGGGCATACTCCGGAAAAATAACGTAAACCGTGCCGGTGTCGTACACCACGGTTTTGTCGGCCGTAAGAATTTCCTCAATCGGCATGGCCGAGGCGTCGATGCTGTCCGTGATAACGATATGATATTGGGAAACGAGGCCCATGAAAATAAACAGAAACGTGGGAATGACGCAGACAGAGGATGCGTACAAAACGCGGTACAGTACCTTAAGCGGCTTGGCAGTCAGCTTTTCGGGACCCCATAGATAAATGATCAGCGTCACGCACTGCAAAACCGCCAGGGTCAGGTATGCCGTATGCAGGATATTCAGCCACATCTGGGCGACGAAATAAATCGTATAGGCAAACAGTGACAGAAGGGTCATGGCCATCAGCCAGATCCCGGACAGCCGTTCCCTGAGCTTCATTTGCCTTTTCTCCTTTCCCGCTTGTCCTTCAGCAGCTCCTGACGCAGCACGTTGAAGGAATCAAACTGCGATTCCACGCTTACCAGCAGCAGCAGCAGGGCGACGTCTGAAAGATATTGCAGCGCGTTTTTCCACAGCAGGGCGGGGGGAAAGCCAAGCTGGCTGTTGGCGGCCAGGAGGAGAAGGTAGACGGCAAACTTGAATCCGAGGGCCATGCGGTTTAGAATCACGTTTTTCGGATTGCCGTGAGAGGCGTAGTTGATAAAAAAGTGATTGATAGTGATGATGACCGTCATCAGAAACGACATACCGGCCGCCGCCAGATACAGGCTGCCCTGCACCCCGGCAACCAGGTAGGTATCAAAATCCTGCTCTCCCCACAGCCTGGCCAGCACCAGATGCGCCTCCTGGTACATCAGGCAGAACAGCACGCCGCCCATCAGCCCCTTGGCCACGTCCCACTTGAAGAATCGGAAGGCCAGGTACATCGACGCCGCCGTTACCAGCTTTGTCAATAATTCAAACACAGCGAAGGAATCATTTTCGGCGAAACAGAAATACAGCGAAACCAGCCCAGTAACGACCACGACCACACAGGCCGCCGCCATGAAATGTTCATTGAGGAAGATCGACTCCCTCTTTTTTTCTGTCGCGTATTGCTCTGACATGGGAACTCCTTTTTACTCAGCAAAATAGTTCAGCGTTTGAACGGAGAAAGAAGCATCGCGCCGCGTGATCAGTCTTCTGCTTCCCGGCGGATCGGCAAAATGGTTTTCACGCTGTGGCTTTCCTGGATCATACAGCATCATGATACCATAATCATTCTTTTTTTACCAGAGGAATCATATGATCTTTTCCTTGCTGCTGAACGGGACAAATTACTCTGTTTTTATCAATAATTTATGAATCTTACATGAAATATGCTATATACGAAACATTATCTTCCAAATATAAATATTCTGATGTAGGGTTTTGCAGTATTTTGTGTTTGAATATTCTGAAATATGAAAATTCATTGTTTATTTATTGCGCATAAAAGCAAATAATGATAGAATGAAAAATCATTGAGCGATACATGCTGAGAGGAGCAGACGAGCGTGAAGGAATATATCGAAAACGTTTTGGCCCCCCGGCTGCAGGGCGACGGCGGCTGGGTGGAATTTGTTTCTCTGGAGGGCGGAAGGCTGACGCTGACCTTCCGGGGAGAATGCTCCAAATGCACGGTGCTGGATCGCTGCACTGATTGGATTCAGCAGAAAATTCTGGAGGACCGGGGCGAAGCCGTCACCGTGGAAGCGGTTCGCAAAAAGCCTTTCTTCTGGGACAACGAGTGAGGGGGAAGCAGCATGGGACATGTGAAAGTAGTGCGCCGCTCCATGCGGCCAGAGGACTGGACGGATCTGCGCTTCGTCTGGCTCCAGCGGGGCGTGTACGCCGATCAGGAGGAAATCACCGGTCTGACCATCCAGGACGCCCGGCAGGTCAGCGAGAATACTTATGTATATTTGGACGGCGGCGAACGGCCGCTGCGGAAGGGCGATCTGTATTTTACCCCCGACGGCACGGTGTTCATCAAGGGCAGCGGGACGGTTCCAGAGCGGTTTAAAGGAAAAGAAATCTACCTGACGATCAAGACCGCCGCCGAAATGATCGTGAAGGTGAACGGGAAATTCGCCGGGGGCATTGATCCCAACCGGGAGCGCATCCTGCTGAATCCGTATCTGAACGGGGACCGCTTCACCTTCGAGATCGAAGCCTACAACCGCTCCAAGCCTGACGACGAGCGCAACCCCGCCGCCATCGGCAAGAAGGGCTGCCGCCAGATTTTTGAAGGCGCGTATCTGTCCGTCCTGCGGGACAACGTGCAGAGCCTGGTGTACGATTATATCCTGCTCATGGACATCGCCCACTGCGATTACTTCAACGAGGATTACCGCAAGTTCCTGTTCGTGGAGCTGAGCCACGCCCTGGACAAGATCGACTTTGAGACCTGGGAGGGTGTGGACGAAGCCGCCGCGTATGTGGAAAAGGTGATTTACAGCAACACCGATTTCAAGGGCAGCGGCGACGTGGCCCTGGTGGGCCATTCCCACCTGGACATCGCCTACTACTGGCGGCGCATCCACGCGGTGCAGAAGAGCGCCCGCACCATCCTGATCCAGCTGCGCCTGATGGATCAGTACCCCGAATTCCGCTATACCCACACCCAGGCTTACACCTACGAAACCCTGGAAAAATACTACCCCGAGCTGTTTGAGGAATTGAAGGAAAAGGTGGCCCGGGGCCAGTTTGAGCCCGTGGGCGCCATGTATGTGGAGCCGGACTGCAATGTGCCCGCCGCCGAAAGCCTGATCCGCCAATTTCTGTACGGCCAGCATTTCTTCCGCCGGGCCTTCGGCAAAACGGTGGACAACGCCTGGCTGCCGGACGTGTTCGGCAACTCCTGGATCATGCCCCAGATCCTGAAAAAGTCCAAGGTGGACTACTTTGTTTCCAATAAAATGTCCACCTGGAACGACACCAACCGCTTCCCCCACAACAACTTCATCTGGAAGGGCATCGACGGCAGCCAGGTTTGCGCCTGCGTGCCGCCCACCCACTTCATCACCTGGAACATGCCCAGCCAGATCCAGGAAAACTGGGAGGCCTATCAGGACAAGGAAGTGGGCGGCCAGACCCTGTCCATGTACGGCTACGGCGACGGCGGCAGCGGCGTGACCGAGGAAATGCTGGAAATGGTGCGGCGCTTCCCCAAGGTGTCCGTGATGCCCAAAACCGAGCTGACCGGCGGCGCGGACTTCCTGCACAAGAACCTGAAAGATAATCAAAAGCTGGCCACCTGGGACGGGGAGCTGTACCTGGAAATGCACCGGGGCACCTTCACCACCAAATCCAACCTGAAAAAAATGAACCGCGCCTTGGAATTCAAGCTGCGGGAAACAGAAATGCTCTGCGCCTTCGCCGCGGCCTTCGGCGGCGCGGACTACCCGGCCGAGGAGATAAGGGCCTGCTGGAAAAAGCTGCTGCTGAACCAGTTCCACGATATCCTGCCCGGCTCCCACATCCATCCCGTTTACGAGGACGCCATGGCGGATTACGCCGACATCAACACTCGCCTGGACGCCCTGCTGGCCCGGCATGCGGGCGAACAGTATTTCAACTCCCTGCCCTTCACCCGGAGTGAGCTGACCTTTATTCCCGATGAAAATGGCCCGGCGACCCGGGACGGCGTGAAAGGCTTCTGGGCGCGGCCCGATCTTCCCGGCCTGTCCTGCGGCGCGGTTCAGCCCTTGGCCGGTAAAGAAAACTGGATGCAGGCCACGCCCGGCGCGGATGGGCAGTGCGCCGTGGAAACAGACAACTACAGGCTGATCCTGAACCCCGACGGCAGCTTCGCTTCGTTCTTTGACAAGCATCAAAATCGGGAATGGGTGCGCCCCGGCTGCGGCTTTAACAAGCTGCACCTTTGGGCGGACAACCCCGGCATGTACGACGCCTGGGACATTCTGCCCAACTACAAAGACGTGGAAATCCCCCTGACCGTGAAGCAGCCTCTCCGCCTGACCTATCAGGACAGCGTTTCCGCCGAGTTCACGGTGGATTTCTTAACGGACAAGAGCGCCTGGCGCATGGTGATCCGCCTGTTCCAGGACAGCGGAAATATCGAAGTGGAGCACATCGTGGACTGGCGGGAAAAGCACCGGCTGGCCAAGGTGAACTTCGGCCCCGACGTGCTGACCCGGGAGCTTGTCTGCGATACCAGCGCGGGCTTTATCAAGCGGCCCCTGACCAAGAACACCACCTGGGAGCAGGCCCGCTTCGAGGCGTGCCATCACAAGTGGTTCGACCTTTCCGAAACCGACGGCGGCATCGCGGTCATCAACAACGGCAAGTACGGTGTGGGCCTGGAGGGCAGCGAAGTGAGCCTGAGCCTGCTGCGCTCCACCATCCGGCCCGATATCACCAGCGATATGGGCCGCCACGACATCCGCTATCTGATCGTGCCCCACAAGGACAGCGCCGTGGCTGCCCGCGTCAACGACCAGGCCTTCGCCTACAGTATTCCCCTGCGGAAAGCGTCCGTTACCCTGCCCGACGCCTGGCGGCAGGCCCTCTGCGAAAGCGGGCTGTGGCTGCAAAGCGCGAAAATCAGCGAGGACGGCAGCATGCTGGTGCTGCGCCTCAGCGAGCAGGACGGGGCAAGGCGCGCCCTGCGCTGTCCCCGGAAGGTGAAGCTGCTGAACATGCTGGAGGATGTGGAAGGCGAAACAGAGCTCCTCCGCGTGAAGCCCTTTGAAATCGTCACCGTGGGGATTGCCATTGGATAATGAGCAATTTAAATCACTATATAGTTCTAAGTTCAAAGTTCCAAGTTCTAAGCGATTTATTGGAACATTCAGCTCTCCGTACGATTGTTGCGCATAATCAACTTAGAACTTGAAACTTCCAGCTATCTTAAAGAAGCTGGACGAGCTGAAAGACGTTTACGCCTTTCGTACGGAGCGCGTCCGGCAGACGTATGATGGAGCGGCGCAGTAAACCGGTAACAGAACAGCCCCGGCCCTTCGTGGGATGGACCGGGGCTGCCTGCGTTTTGTGGGCGAATGGGATTATTCCTTCGTCGTGCCGCCGTAGGCATATTTGACGGGCAGACAGATCAGCGAGGGAACGTTGGACAGGTGCTTGGACAGGACGGTGCTGACGCAGGCTTCCGCGATTTCCTGAACGGGCTGAACGATGGTGGACACCACAAGATCCAGGACGCCGAAGCTGCGGATGCCGTCAAAGCCGATCACCTGCACGTCCTCCGGTACCCGCAGTCCCATTTTTTTCAGTGTCTGAACGATCATCCAGGCCAGCATGTCCGTGCCCAGGAACAAACCGTCAAAAGCCAGCTTTCCGTTTTTCATGTGGTCCGAAAGAAACTTCTCAAATTCCGTGTATGGCGCGCCATCCTCCAGCGCGATCACTTCAAAAGGCAGGCCCATTTCCACGCAGGCGCTGACGAATCCGTCCTTACGCTTGCTGGGCTCGTTGGTGACTGTGGAGCCGGTACGCATAAACCCCAGGTGGCGGCAGCCCAGCTCATACAGCTTCTTGGCCGCCAAATAACCGCCGCCGAAATTGTCCGCCGCCACGCAGGGCACGGACACGGAAAAAAAGCGGTCAATGGTCACAAAGGGTACGTCGGCGGGAATCGTCAGATCGGGATTATAGGTGAGCGCAATGATACCGTCCACCTGGTTTTGCCGGGCCATCTGAATATATTCGGTTTCCCGGTTCTTGTCATACTCCGAAAAGCAGAGCAGCATTTTGCAGTTTCTTTTTTCCAGCGCGATGTTGATATGGTGAACCAGCAGCGCGAAATAGGGATTGATCGTATTGGGAATGATGAAGGCGATGGTGTTGGTGTTCCCTGTCCTCAGGATGCGTCCGCTGCTGTTATATTGATAGCCAAGCCGCTGAATGGCTTCTTCCACCTTCGTTTTGAATTCATCGCCAACCTGCAGTCCGTTCACCACGCGGGAAACCGTGCCCAAGGCAACGCCCGCTTCCCGGGCTACGTCGGCCATGGTCGGCGCGTTCTTTTCTTTTTGCAAGCAGCTTCATCCTTTCTGTTTTCATGAAATAATAATAACATTTTCATGATGTTTGGTCAAGCGGTATTTTTTCCTGCGGCATGGCAAACGCTTACGAAACAAGATGAGACGTGGAATGAACAACCTTGCCATTGTAGGGGCGGATATCATCCGCTCGAAACCTGGATCATCATTCATGTATGTCAATTCGGAGTCGTTTATTATGCCTGGTAAGGTGGGCGGATGATATCCGCCCCTACAGTTGTTCTTAAAATTGACATAGTTTTGTAACTTAATTGCAATAAGCGATTGCCCTGTTTCCTGTGGCTTCGTTCAACCAGTTTTCGCTGTGGCGTAATGGAATAAGCAGACGATCGGGAGAAACATACTGCCTTTTTCCGGGGATATCTTTGCTCTGCATGATGAAAACGTGCCGCCGAAAAATGGCTTCCGTAAGCTATCCGAAGAATGATTTCTACAAGAAACGACCGACTGCTTTTTTGCAGCCGTTCGTTTCAAATTTTCTTGGAGGGCATAGATTCCGCCTATGGCTCAGCGTGAACATCACAAGATATTTTCCTTGCGGTAATACTGCGTTATCAGCATCACCGCGCAGAACAAGCCGGTGATCAGCGTGGCGGCAAAGGAGGAGTACCAGATGGCGTCCGCGCCGAAGAGGGCGGGCAGCGCGTACATCATCGCAATCGGCGCGATCAGGGACCCGAACAGGGAGAGAAGCCCGGAAACCAGCCCGTTTCCAAGACCGGTAAAGAAGGAGGAAACAAACAGATTGAAGCCGACGACGATGCAGGATAGCGACAGGATGCGGATCGCATGAACGGTCAGCAAGAAGGTTTCTTCATCATAGCCTACATAAATCCGGGCGATCAATTCCGCGCACAGATAGAACAGAACACACAGCGCCCCACCAAGACCCAGGGTCAGCACGCTTCCGTCCTTCGCCAGACCATTTAATTCCTCCCGCCTCTTTTCACCGTATTTATACCCGACAACGGTGACCGACGTTGTGGAAATCCCGAACAGGATCGCCAGGAAGAATTCGACCACATAGTCGTAGACCTCCATGGCTGCCACGCCGATCTCTCCCATATAACGGAGCAATTGGCTGTTCATCAGCAGCACGGTCAGGTTGCCCGCGATGGAGTCCACCATGGAGGACGCGCCGTTGATGCAGATTTGAATCAGCTCCTTGAGATCCTTCATGGAAAAGCGGGTGAAGCGCAGAGAGGATCCGTTGGGCCGCGCGAAATAAATCAGCGTGATCACCGCGGCAATCACGGCCGAAATGGAGGTGGCCAGGGCAGCGCCGTCCACGCCCATTTGAAGCGGCCCCATGAACAGCCAGTCCAGCGCCACGTTGCCCAGGCCGTTGATCGCTGCGACGATCATGCCGTACCAGCCCTTTTCCGCGGTGATCCACAGGGAGGTGAACGCGGAGTTGATCAGGTACATGGGCAGGAAAAGCACGAGCAGGCGGCCATACTCCACACAATAGCCGAAAGCGCTTTCCGGCGCTTTTACCAGCTGTGCCAGCGTCGGCATCAGCAGCGCGGCGGCAATGCCCATCACCACGCCAAAGATCAGCATGACCACTGTCATCATGGTGAATATTTCGTTGCCGCGCTTTTTGTCGCCATCGCCCATGATCTGGGCGATCAAGGCGCTGGTGCCTTCGCCAAACATAAAGCCCAGGGCGTACAGCAGGAAAAACACGGGCGAAATCAGCCCGACCGCTATGTAGGGCTGAAGGCCCAGCAGGTTGGACACGAAATAACCGTCCACCATCTGGAACGAGGTGGTGGCGAAGGTTTCAAAGATGCTGGGCAGGGAATATAACAGAATTTTTCTTTTCGTGAAATGTTCGGACAATTCGATTTTTTTCACGGGTTTCCTCCATGAACAATATGAAAAAAGATTCATTCTTTCCGCGGTCCGGCTTTGCCGCCGTCTTTTTTTGATTGGTTCCAAAGAACCGGGCATCATTATAATCCCAGGGGAAAATAAACGTCAAGCAAAACTTGCGGAGGCTGAAAAAGAGTTGGAAAAACATGTTGACAAAATGAAACGGTTATGGTACTATATAACAAAATTCATGAAACGAATCATGAATTACATCGTGAAAACAAATGAAGGAGGAATGGCTATGACTTCGACAGTTGCCCGGCCCAGAAAAGCGCATCGCAAAAATCTGGGTCGGCGCATCGCGGACAACTGGCAGCTGTACGTGCTGTTGCTGATCCCCGTGATCATCACCATCGTGTACAAGTACGGCCCCATGTACGGCATCCAGATTGCCTTCCGCAACTACAATCCGGGCCTTGGCATCACGGGCAGCCCCTGGGTGGGCTGGAAGTGGTTCGAGCGGTTCTTCAGAGCCCCGAACTTTGACCGGATGCTGTGGAATACCGTGAAGCTGAGCCTGTACGGCCTGCTGTGGGGGTTCCCGGTGCCCATCATCCTGAGCCTGGTGCTGAACCAGCTGCGGTTCAAGCGGCTCAAGCGCACCGTGCAGACCGTGATCTACGCGCCGCACTTCATTTCCACCATGGTTATCTGCGGTATGCTGCGCATCTTCCTCTCTCCCTCCGGCGGCCTGATCAACCTGATCGCCGGCACCCACATCGACTTCCTGACGGAAGCCAGCGCGTTCCGCACCATCTATGTGGCCAGCGGCATCTGGCAGGAAGCAGGCTGGGGTACCATCATTTACCTGGCCACCCTGAGCAGCATCGACGCTTCCCTGTACGAAGCGGCCAAGGTGGACGGCGCTTCCGTGTTCCAGCGCATCCTGCACATCGACATTCCCTGCCTGCTGCCCATGATCATCCTGCAGCTCATCATGAGCGCCTCCGGCATCATGAACGTCGGCTTTGAAAAGGCCTATCTGCTCCAGACTGACCTGAACCGCGCCACCAGCGACATCATCGCCATTTACGTCTACGAGCAGGGCATCGTCAGCGCCCGGTATGAACTGGGTACCGCTGTGGGCCTGTTCAATACGGCCATCAACATCGTGCTGCTTGTGATCGTGAACCAGATTGCCAAGAAATTTGGCGACGTCAACTTTGTGTGAGAGGGGAGGGGAAAGAAATGTCTGTCATTTCCAGAAGAAAGCAGGGCGAGCTTGGCGGTTTCAGCGACCGTACCAGCGACATCATCCTGATCGTTTTTTCCCTGATCATCCTTTTGATCGTAGCCTATCCGCTGTATTACGTGCTGGTCGCTTCTCTGTCCGACCCTTACGATGTATACGCGGGCAAAACCTTCCTTCTGCCAAGCCAGTTCACCTTTGACGGCTACAAAGCGGTGTTCGCCGAGCCCAACATCGTGCGCGGCTACGGCAACAGCATCCTGTATACCATCCTGGGCACCATCTACTCCGTGGCCCTGATCTACCTGGTGGGCTATCCGCTGTCCGTGCCGGACCTGCCCGGCAAAAAGCTGATCAGCATCTTCTTCATTATTACCATGTACTTTGGCGGCGGCCTGATCCCCACCTACCTGATCGTGCAGAAAACCGGCATCATGCAAACCGTGTGGGCCATGTTCCTGCCCGGCGGCGTGGCGGTCAGCAACGCGATCATCGCCCGGAACTACTTTGAAAACAGCATTCCCGGCGCGCTGAAGGAGGCTGCCAGCATCGACGGCGCGTCCCACTTCCGCATCTTCTTCTCCATGATCATTCCGCTGTCCACACCCATCCTGTCCGTCATGGTGATCTTCTCCATGGTGGCCTACTGGAACGAGTGGTTCACCGCTCTGATCTACCTGACCAACGAGCAGGCGCCCCTGCCCCTGGTGCTGCGCAACATCCTGATCAAGTCCTCCGCTTCGGCGAATCAGGCCAGCATGATTTCCGGCGGTTACGCGGAGCTGAACAAGATGACCGAAATGATCAAGTTCGCTTCCATCATCGTGGCTGCCGCGCCCATGCTGATCGCCTACCCCTTCGTGCAGAAGTACTTCGAGAAGGGCCTGATGGCGGGCGCGGTCAAAGGTTAACACAGTGCACAGCGTACAGAGTGAAGAGAACAGATTGTATAGTTTTCCAACTGAAAGTCTGCTGAAAGCATGAACATTCTATATCTGAACTCTGTACTCTGAACTCTGCGCTCTCTCAAAGCTCCGTTCCCAAGCGCAAGCTGCGCTTAACAATTATCAACCTTCAAAGGAGGATTCTCATGAAAAAGGTCGTATCTCTGGTTCTGGCTGTCATCATGCTGATGAGCCTCTGCTCCTTCGCTTCCGCGGAGCAGACCGAATTCAACGTCCTGAGCGGCATCTCCGCGCTGTCCGGCGGCTACGACAAGAACGAAGTGCTCAACGCCATGCAGGAGCAGGCGGGCATCAAGATCACCTGGGACACCTGGTCTGATTCCTTGGGCGAAGTGGTCGGCACCCGCATCAGCGGCAACGCCGCCAGCAAGAACCCCATCGACGCCTTCCAGGCCTGCGGCTTCAGCAACTTCGACCTGATGCGCTACGGCTCTGCCGGCACCTTCATTGACCTGACCCCCTACATCACCCCCGAAGTGATGCCCAACCTGGCTGGCATCCTGGAAGCCCATCCCGAAATCAAGGCCGCTATCACCATGAGCGACGGCAAGATCTATGGTCTGCCCGCCGGTGAGCAGATGGGCACCGCCGGTATCGGCCGCGAAAAGGATTACTCCATCTTCTCCGTGCCTCAGTTCGCCATGATCAACAAGGTGTGGCTGGATGACCTGGGACTGGCCATGCCCACCACCCTGGATGAACTGCACGACGTGCTGGTCGCCTTCAAAGAAAACGACATGTCCGCCAAGATCTACGGCAATGAAGCGGGTTCCACCATCCCCATGAGCACCGGTTTCGACGAATGGTGCTGGGGCCAGAACGTGTTCTATGCGGGCTTTGGCTTCACCAACTGGCCCAACGACGTTTGCATGGACCTGAACGTGAACAAGGACGGCGTTGTGAACTTCGTTTCCGACGATGACAACTATCGCGCTGCCGTGACCTATTTCCATGACTGGTATGCCGATGGCCTGATGGATCTGGAAATGTTCTCCCAGGACACCAACCAGCTGATCGCCAAGTGCACCGCCGGCCGCGTGGGCGTTTCCACCTGGTGGGAAATCAACGAAATCATGGGCCCGCACGCTGCTGACTATGTGTACCTGCCCATCCTGAACGGCCCCGACGGCACCAGCAACGTGACCCTGCGCACCGGCGGCGCCATCAACGCCGGTCAGCTCTCCATCACCGCGCAGTGCAAAGACCCCGCCAAGCTGCTCTCCTTCTATGACCTGTGGTACATCGGCGAAAACGTGATGCAGCTGCAGTACGGCCCCATCGGCGTGTTCTTCACCGAGAAGAATGAAAAGGGCCAGTGGAAGTCCATCACCGACGAAGAAGCCCGCGCCAAGTTCAACAAATCCTCCGGCGAACTCAAGAGCCAGAGCGAAGTGGCTGGCCCGAAGCTGATCCTGTCCCAGTATTACAACGACGTGTGGGAAATGGAAGCCCGCGCTCAGGAACGCCTGGCGGATACCTATGACTACTGGTTCACCTTCGTGAAGGACTTCTCCTTCTATCCCCAGGACTGCGTGTTCACCGAAGCTGAACTGGACGACATCGACTTCTACCGCGCTGACTTTGAAAGCGCTGTCCGTGAGCAGGAAGCCCTGTGGCTCAAGAACGGCGGCCCCACCGACGCGGAATGGGACGCTTACAAGGCCACCCTGGAACGCTGCGGCATGAGCACCCTGCTGGACATCTACCAGACCGTGTATGATCGCTACATGGCTGCGAAGTAATCGCAAACCATAAAAATCACCGGAGACCGGTTCACCGGTCTCCGGTTTGCAAAAAAATACTTCCAATACATACACTGGTTAGAAAATATAAATACGATAAGGTATTCCCCCATTCGCCTTTCTCGGAAGGGGGTCTGGGGGGAACCGCTCTTTGGGCTCCAAAGAGCGGTTCCCCCCAGCAATATCCAAATCGTCTTTTGCAGGAGGTTTCTATGAGCAAGAATCCAACGCCCCTGGACAGGGTGAGAGAATTTGAGCGGGAGCAGGCGATGAAGGTGTCGGCGGACGAACGCCCATTGTTTCACCTGACGCCGCTGGTTGGCTGGATGAACGACCCTAACGGGTTCTGCTGGTACAAGGGACAGTATCACCTGTTCTATCAGTATCATCCCTTTTCCCGGCAGTGGGGCCCGATGCACTGGGGCCATGCCGTGAGTGAGAACCTGCTGCATTGGACGTATATGCCCTGCGCCCTGGCCCCGGACACCGCGGCGGACGCTGGCGGCTGCTTTTCCGGCAGCGCCGTGGAAACGTCGGAGGGCAAGCTGCTCCTGGCCTACACCGGCGTGCAGCCCGCGGGCACCTTCCGCCGGGAAACCCAGGCCCAGTGCGTGGCGGTAGGAGATGGCATCGATTTTGAAAAATCCCTGCTGAATCCCGTGGTGCGCCATGCCCATCTGCCGGAGGGGTACAGCGAATTCGATTTCCGCGACCCCAAAATCTGGCGGGAAGACGGAAAGTATTATATGGTCGCCGCCAACCGGCATGAGGAAAGGCAAGGTTCGATCCTGCTGCTGGAAAGCCCGGACGGGCTGGACTGGCACTTTGTCACAGAACTGGATGCCAGCGATAATGAATACGGGCGGATGTGGGAATGTCCGGATTTCTTTGAATTGGACGGCAAGCAGGTGCTGCTGGTCAGCCCCCAGGAAATGCACGCCCGGGAGGAATTCCACGCGGGCTACGGCACGGTCGCCATCCTTGGACGGTACGACAAAAAGGAGCACACCTTCATCCGGGAAAGCGTCCAGCCTGTGGATCACGGCCTGACCTTCTACGCTTCCCAGACCACGCTTGCCCCCGATGGGCGGCGCATCCTGATCGGGTGGATGGACAACTGGGAAACCTGCAAGGAAGCGCCCCGCCGCCATCCCTGGTACGCCCAGATGAGCATGCCCCGGGAGGTGTTCATCGAAAACGGGCGGCTGTGTCAGCGGCCTGTCCGGGAAATCGAAACGATGTGGCAGGATACCGTGCGGCATGAGCGGGTGACGGTGTGCGAGGAAACCTCCCTGCCCGGTGTGGACGGACGGCTGCTGGATATGACCGTCACCCTGCATGCCCAGAACAGCGCCTGCCGCCGGTTTACCCTGCACGTTGCCAAGGACGCCTCCCATTTCGTGAAAATTCAGTGTGACCTGGCCCGGGGTGAATTGGTCTTTGACCGCAGCCGCGGCGGTTCTCACCGGGACATCGCCCATACCCGTCATGTGAAGGCGGAGGTGCTAAACGGCGAACTGACCCTTCGCCTGCTGCTGGATAAGGAAAGCGTGGAGCTGTTCATTAACGGCGGCGAGCGGGTGGTCACCTCCCTGATCCCCACGCCCCTGGACGCCGAAGGCATTTCCTTCGCCGCCGACGCGCCGCTGCCGATTTCCGTAGAAGCGCATCATCTCAAATAACCGGTCTTTTGGATAGAAACAAAAAAGGGACAGAGCAAAACGCTCTGTCCCTTTTGGCTTCCAAGGAAAAGGCTCAGCGGGATGGGGTCGGCAGAATCACCCGGTAAGCGGCGTTTTCCCGGATTTGGATGGTGTCGTGGGAGCGAAGGTAATCCAGGATCAATTCGCTGATGTCCGTTTGAATTTCCTTCACCCGGCGGCAGGAACGGTAAAAATCAAAGTCCCCGGCGCCGGTAGCCCGGTAGTCGCACATGCACAGGGTGAAGGTTTCGCCCATTTCCACCGGCCTTCTCTGCCGCAGCAGAGCGGTGATGCGGCTGCCTACGGGTCGGTTCAGGTCGATGGTATAGGTGATGCCCGCAAAATAATCGTAGTTGTAATGGGCTTCCTTGGGCTCCAGGAAATGGGGATGGATGCGGACCCGGTTTTCCTCATCCACGTCAAAGTACGAAGCGCATTGCTCCAGCGCCTGCCGCAGAATCCTTCCGGTCACCTCCAGCACCACCAGCGTATTGCTGTATACATAGCTGGCCACCACGTCCCGCACCGTCACGCTGCTGTCAAAGCCCCGGACGCTGTTGGCCAGGGCGGCGCAGCTGATGTCCGCGCCACTGGCGGCCAGCTGTACCTGATTAAAAAAGTCGGCGATTGGCGTGCCCCGCAGCGCCATGGTCAAATGATCCTGGGGCCAGAGGGGCCGGGACAGCCTGCCCACCGGATGATCCAGCCAGTCGTTCAACCGGTTCATCAGCTGCTGTTCTTCCTCCGTCAGGTCAGCGTGATCGGAAACGGAACACAGTTCGGAATGAAACTGCCTGTTTTCATCCAGCGTCACCCGGACATAGTGGGTGGCGTTGCAGGGTGTCTGCACCAGATGCACGCCGTGCCATTGGCCTTCCGCCAGGGCGATGTGCTGATGACCCGTCAGCAGCAGGTCAAAGGGCAGCTCCTCGCACAGGCGGCAGGCGATGTTTTCATCCGTATCGGACAGGACCCGGCCCGTAGTCAGGTCCTTTTCGATGCCGCCGTGATAGATGCCCACCAGCACGTCATAGGGCGGCAGGGCGGCAATGGCGGCCCGGGCGGCTTCCAGGGGGTCGGAGACCGTGAGCCCCACCAGATTGGCTTTCTTTTCCCAGCGGTTCACCCAGTCAGTCACAATGCCAACCAGCCCTATGCGCAGGCCGTTGCCCAGCGTATGCACCGTGGCGGGCGTCACCGGCAGACGGCCCTCCGCGTCCTGCACGTTGGCGCAGAGACACCGGGCGTTCAGGCTGTGGAGATAACGGCCCAGGTTTTCGGGACCGTAGTTGAAATCATGATTGCCCAGGGTGACGTAGTCATAGCCCCGGTCGTTCATCGCCGGGGCAACAGGGGGTTCGATGCCGCTGATGTGGCAGAAGTAGGTCAGGGGAGAGCCTTGAATCGTGTCGCCGCCGTCAATCACCAGCGTGTTTTCGTCCTTGGGAAAGCGCATGGAAAGAAGCCCCATGGGCTGGGGCTTCAAATCTCTGAAATGGGTAGGGTACAGGTATCCGTGCGTATCGGAAGTAAAGTAAATCGTCAGTAAGTCTCCGCGCATATTTTAACCTCGCGCCAGTCTTGAACGGACTTTGGTGGAAAAGATTTCGATCAGGATCATCAGCACGACCATGCCGCACAGGTACGCGCCGACCATGCTCCACCGGCTGGAGTTCATGCACTGGATCAGCGCCGCGCCGATGCCGCCTGCGCCGACGATGCCCAGGGTGGTGGCGTCCTTGACGTTGATGTCGAAACGATATATGACGGTGGAGATGAAGTTGGGGATGATTTGCGGCAGGATGCCGTAGCGGATTTTCTGGAAGCCGTTGCACCCGGCGGCGTCCAGGCTTTCCAGGATTTTCACGTCGATATCCTCGATGGCGGTGATGTACATTTTGCAGATCATACCAATGGAGCAAACCGATTCCGTGACGACGCCGCAGAAGGCGTTGGGTCCGGTGACCCGGATCCATACCAGCGCCCACACCAGGCTGGGAATGGTGCGGATGCCCAGAATGACGGCGCGGAAAATGACCGCCACCCATTTGGGCACGATCTTATCGCAGGCCAGAAAGCTGAACGGGATGGCCAGGATGCCGCCGATGATGGTGCCCAGCACGGCGATAGCCACCGTTTGCAGCAGCTGATACGGCACGCCCTCGGGAGTCAGGTTGAACAGAAGCTGCGTATCGGGATGCAGCAGGCCGTTGCCGATGCCCTGCGCAATGGACATCCCCTTGGTAGCCAGGCCTTTATAGGTGATGGAGGTGCCGCTCCACCCCAGCAGCGATACCACGATCAGCACCACCAGGGTGTATATCCACCACAGCCGGGGACGGGCGGCGTAGGCTTCCTCAATGGAGAGAGGCCGGTCATTGTTTACCGGCAAGGTTGTTTTCGCCATATCGCTTCCCCTCCTCAGCTCAGCTTTTTGCGCAGGTATTGGCTGGTGTTTTCAATCACGAAAACCACCACAAACAGCGCCAGCAGCACCGCGCCCAGGCTTTCATAATCGCGCCAGCCAATGAATTCATTGATCAATATGCCCAGGCCGCCCGCACCCACGTAGCCCAGAATGGCCGCTGCGCGGATGTTCATTTCCAGGCTGTAGAGGCAGTAGGAGAGATAGGTGGGCAAAATCTGCGGGATGCAGGCGCTCCAGAAGGACTGGAACTTGTTGGCGCCGAAGCTCTCGGTGGCCTCGAACGCGCCCATGTCAATGGTCTCGATGGATTCGTACATCATCTTCGCCACCACGCCAAAGGTGAACACGATGATGGCCATGGTGCCCGCGAAGGTGCCCAGGCCGAAAATCAACGCGGCGAACTTGGCGATGATCAGGGTGGGCAGGGTGCGGATGATCATGAGCAGGATGCGCAGCGTCCACACCACCACGCCGTTTTTGTTGATATTGGTGGAGGAGAGCACGGCGATGGGCAGCGCCAGCGTGGCGCCGATAAAGGAGCCCATGATAGACATTTTGATCGTATCGAACAAGGCGCTGAACAGCTTGGCGGTGTTGGCCGCGTCGCCGCCGAAATAGCTCCAGTTGGGGTGGAAAATGCGGCCAAGAATGTATCCCAATTGATACCCGCGGCTGATGATGATGCCGAAATCAAAGCCCGTGACTTTGGCGGAGATATAAATCACGATCAGCACGATCACCGCGATGATGATCGCCGCGATCGAGCAGACAGCAATAGGGACAAGGGGGTCCA
>ONRC01000035.1 GCA_900320085.1 uncultured Eubacteriales bacterium | reverse complement strand
GCCTGACACCATCCGGGGCTGCCGCCCGGCCTTCGCTGAAAACAGTCCACTGGACTGTTTTCCTGGCGCTGCGGCCCCCCTGCGAGGGGAAGGCTTTTGACTACGTTTTTACAACTTGCGTTGTAGATTTATAGCGTCCTATTCCTTAGAACATCATCCCAGGCTGCGGAAAAGTTTCTTCCGTATGCCTTTCTTTTTTTGATTTTTTATGGTATAATTTATAAGAAAGTATCAGCTTTCCGTGCCGGGTATACAAAGAGAACAAGGAAACCGGCGCCAAGAAATGAGGGGTTGCGTATGAAGCACGATGATATGACGCGCCTGCTGGACGCTATCCTGTGCCTGAAAACCAAAGAAGAACTGGAATGCTTTTTCGACGATCTGTGCACCATCCAGGAAATCAACGCCATGGTGCAGCGTTTTGACGTGGCGCTGCAATTGGATAAGGGCCTGACGTATTCGCAGATCGCCGGGGTGACGCACGCCAGTACGGCCACGATCAGCCGGGTGAACCGAAGCCTGGTTTACGGCGCGGAAGGATATAAGCTGGCCATCGAGCGTATGCGCAAAACAGAAAAAGGGGACGAATGATGGATTTATCGGCTCTCAATCCAATGCAGCAGCAGGCGGCCGAAACGCTGAAGGGGCCGGTGCTGATTCTGGCCGGGGCCGGCAGCGGCAAAACCCGGACGCTCACCTACCGGATCGCCAATCTGATGGATCACGGGGTACAGTCCTGGCATATATTGGCCCTGACCTTTACAAACAAAGCCGCCCGGGAAATGCGCGAGCGCGTGGAAAAACTGGTCGGCGAAAAAGCGAACGATATGTGGCTGGGCACGTTTCACTCCGTGTGCGTGCGCATCCTGCGGCGCGATATTGAAAAACTGGGCTACAAGCGTTCTTTTACCATTTACGACGACGACGATCAGCTGCGCGTGATCAAGGACGGACTGAAAACCCTGGGGCTGGACGAAAGCCGGTCCCAGCCCAAGGAGATGCGGGCGAAGATTTCCGGGGCCAAAAACAAAATGCTCTCCCCGGACGAATGGTTCCAGGAATCCTTGAAGGACTACCAGAGCCAGCAGTTCCACGACCTGTATTCCTACTATGAGGAGCGTCTTCGCGCCGCCAACGCGCTGGACTTTGACGATCTGCTGCTGCGCACGCTGGAACTGTTTTTGGAGCATCCGCCGGTGCTGGATTATTACCGGCAGCGGTTCCAATACGTGCTGGTGGACGAATACCAGGATACCAACGCCGCCCAGTACCATTTCGTGCGACTGCTTACGGAAGAAAGCCGCAACCTGTGCGTGGTCGGGGACGACGACCAGTCCATCTATGGCTGGCGGGGCGCGGACATCCGCAACATCCTGGATTTTGAAAAGGACTATCCCGACGCGAAGGTCATCAAGCTGGAGCAGAATTACCGCTCCACCGCCAACATTCTGGACGCAGCCAACCAGGTGATCGCCCACAACGTGGGCCGCAAGGAAAAAGCCCTGTGGACGGACGCGGGGGCGGGCGAACAGATCCACCTGTACAAGGCCGGGGACGAGCGCGAGGAAGCAGCCTGGCTGTGCGAAAGGATCAAGCGCCTGCAAAAAGCCGGGATGCCCTATGCGCAAATGGCGATTCTGTACCGCAATCACAGCCTGAGCCGCGTGATCGAAGAAATGCTCATCCGCGCGGGAATCCCCTACAAGGTGTTCGGCGGTACACGGTTCTATGACCGCAAGGAGGTGCGGGACGCCCTGGCCTACCTGCGCGTGATCGTGAACCCGGCGGACGACGTGTCGCTGGTGCGCATCATCAACACGCCCAAGCGCTCCATCGGCGACGCCACCGTGGCGACCTTGCAGGAATACGCCAAGAGCGAGGAACTGCCGCTTTTCTCTGTGCTTTCCGACCCGCCGGAAACGCTTTCGTCCCGGCCGCGCAAGTGCATCGGGGAATTCGCGCTGCTGCTGATGAAGCTGACGGCGCTGAAAGAAACGCTGCCCCTGTCCGAGCTGGTGACCACCATGCTGGAGGAAACGGGACTCAAGGCGCAGTTTGAGATAGAGGGCAATGAGGAAGCCCAGACCCGGCTGGAAAACCTGATGGAATTTGCCGCCGCCGCCAAGGAGTTTGAGACCCGGAGCGAGGATAAATCCCTGGAAGCGTTCCTGGAAAACGTGTCGCTGGTCACTGACCTGGATAACCAGGAGGCCGCGCCGCAGTACGTCACCCTCATGACCCTGCACAGCGCCAAGGGCCTGGAATACGACGCCGTGTTCATGACCGGGATGGAGGAAGGCATTTTCCCCTCCATGCGCTCGCAGCTGGACGAAAGCAAGATGGAGGAGGAGCGCCGCCTTTGCTATGTGGGCATGACCCGCGCGCGAAAAATCCTGTATCTGTCCTATGCCAATCGGCGCACGATTTACAACCAGATCACCCATAACCCGCCCTCCGTATTTCTCAGCGAAATTCCGGAACGGCTGATTTTTGACGAATGGGACAATGCGACGAAGAACAGCGGCTTTGCCCAGGAGCCTGCCAAACCCGCGAACGTATCCCGCAGAGACAGGCCCAGGAACCTGAGCTTCGGCACGCCCGGTATGACCGCGGGCGGCCGCACGGCGCTCAGCGGTTTCGGTTTTTCCTCCGGAACAAAGCCCGGGCTGAACATCCCTGGCGTGCAGAAGGGCTTTGTGGCGTCGCCCGCCCGGGAGAACGCGAAGAGTGCGATGCAGAATATGTTCCGCCCCGGGGACCACGTGCTGCATCGCAAGTTCGGCGAGGGCACCGTGCAGGCTGTGCGCGGTTCCGGCGCGGACGCTCGCATCCAGATCGCTTTTACCGCCTATGGCACGAAGGAATTCTCCCTCTCCATTGCGCCGATCGTCAAGATCGACGAATGACGGGAACCTGCAAAAAGCCTTCTCCTTAAAAAAGAGAAGGCTTTTTGTGTGCTGTAATCATTCGCTTCAATTGGCACATGCTCTCCTGAAACAGCGGGCTTTTTCCAAAAACCAAGAAGAAAAGGAGATTGGGCGTCAGGAAACTGACGGCTGCATTCAGGATCAGCGTGGGCCAGAGATCAAATTGAAGCTGTGAACACAATCCCCGGGCGCCGATACAGGAAGCGAGGGCAACGGCCACATAAAGACAAAAGGCGCGTACATACTTTCTCAGATATTCGCGGGGGAACACTTCCCGGAACAGATGATCAATGAGCCAGGGAAGCTGGACCGCCGCGATGGAAACGACGGACGAGAGGAGCACGCCGTACAGCCCCAGCCACCGCACCGTCGCCAGGTTCAGCCCTGCATTCACCAGCGCGCCGATCAGCGGACGCCACCGATCCAGACGCCAAATCCCGGCGGCATCCTTGAACATATTCAGGAACTGGTGGACGGCAAGAAAGTAGAAATACACCGCAAAGCAAACCACATGACGGAAGGAAAGCAGATTGTCCTCGCCCATCCAAAGCTGCATGAACGGTTGAAACAGGCAGAGCAGCATGGCGGTGAAAACCGCGATGAGCCAGCAGTAAAGGAGAGTGAGGCGCTCGAAATCCCGGTAGTTCTTCTCTGCGTCTTCCGTGATCAGGCTGTTTCCCACTCCGGCAATGCACGCTGTGACGGCCACCTCCAGCAAGGCGCGAAGCGAGACGATAACGAACGCATAGTTTTGATACAGCGCCAGAGCGGTCAGCCCCATAAACGCTGAAATGATCAGCGTATCGGCGGAATTGAAAATGAAGAAGGAAAATTTGGCGGTCATCAAATCGCGTATACGATGAAAGATTCGACGTAGTTTTTCCCGGGGCAGGCGGCCGCGGGGTGTATATTGCGGGTACATCCGCGTCGCCCGCAGCGCAATGCACAGATTGACGGCGATTTGCTTGAGCAGCTGAATAGTCAGGTACAGGTAATAGTTCCGGAACCTGACCAGCGCGATATACTTGAGCGCGTATTCCGCGATCTGAATCAGCAGCGTGATCCTGCTGCCCACGTCGTTTCGCTGATGGGCGTTCAGCAGGCAGCTTTTGTACGCGAACAGCCAGTAGGTGAGTACGGTATTGCCCAGGTTCATGAAATACAGGATATACAGGTTCAACCCCTGGGGAATGCCGCCGCTGATCAGACCGCGCAGAAACGGGGTCAGCGCCAGGCCCGCCGCGGCGATAAACAGCCCGATCACTCTGTAAAACGTCCGGTACAGCTTCATCAGCGCGCAAATGGTGTCCGCATCATCCTCCGCGATCGGCTTGTACATGCTGAACATCATGGCGCTGTCCACGCCCAATTCTGCCAAATTCAGGAAAGACAAAATGGAACGGAACAGACCGTTCAGGCCAAGATACTGAACGCCCAGGCAATGCAGCATCACGGAACGCATAATAAACGGAAGCACGATATTCAGCAGCTTCAGCATCCCGCCGAATACCAGGTTCCGCATGGCGTTTTTCGTGCGCTGATTTTTCAAAACCCCTGCTTCCTTTCCGCTGTGCTTGATGGATGTTCCCTTTTTTGAGCTTGTTTCTGGTATCAGTATACTACAGAGACAGGATTTTTGTAAAGCTTCAGCCGGGGATCAAGCGCCGCTTCGCGGCTTTTCCGATCATTGAGGTTTGGAAAGCGCCTATTGCGCCATCCGCCCTATGGGTAAAACTGCAGAGAAAAGGCGGATTCGATTGACAGATACGTTTCCCAATGCTAAAATGCCCATGCTCAGGTGATGAACGCCTGAGGAAATGAAATCAGGAGGTAATCCGCTGTGACCTTAACCAAAATCTGGTCCAAGATCGAGCGCGAAGAGCCGCTTACCACACGCGAAAACAAAGCTTTCACAGATGGTATCAATCGGGCGATTGACGCGCTTATCGATGCGCTGAGGAAATAATTTCATTATTTATTGTTCTCAGGAACCAGCCGTTTGGCTGGTTTTTTGCTTGGAAAAAGGAGAAGGATGAAAGCAGAAAATGTAAATAAAAAACTTGCGCGGCGGCATGGAATATGATATGCTTCTTCAGGTTCAAACCCATGATACTCATTTTCAGAATGGAAGAAACAAGACGGACAGCAGTGATGATGAAGCAAACGATCAGGCAGGCCTTTTTGAAATCCATCCCTGTGATGGCAGGGTATATCGTGTTGGGAACCGGCTTTGGTATTCTGATGCGGAATGCAGGATATGGCGTCGCGTGGGCGGCTGCCATGAGTATTTTTATCTATGCGGGCTCGATGCAGTATGTGGGGGTCGGGCTTTTGACGGGCGGCGCTTCGGTGATCACCGCCATCCTGACCACGGTCATGGTGAACGCCCGGCACTTGTTTTACAGTATCTCCATGATCGACAAGTACAAAAACGCGGGGAAGTACAAGCCGTACATGATCTGCGCGCTGACGGACGAAACCTATTCCCTGCTTTGCGATGGGAAGGCCCCTGACGGGGTGGACGCAAACCTTTACAGGTTCCTGGTGTCCCTGTTTAACCATAGCTATTGGATCGCGGGCAGCGTCATCGGCAGTCTGCTGGGGGCGGTGCTGCCGTTTTCAACCGCTGGGATTGAGTTTTCCATGACCGCGCTGTTTGCCGCGTCCTTCACGGAGCAATGGCTGACGGCAAAAGACCATGTTCCGGCGCTGACAGGCTTGCTGTCCACGCTCCTGTGTCTGCTGCTGTTCGGGAAGGAACAGTTTTTGATTCCCGCCATGCTGCTGATCACGCTCGTCCTGACGCTCCTGCGAAGAAAAGAGGAGGCCGCCCAATGAATTCTGCTCTCCTCATTGCTGTCATGTCGATTGTGACTGTTCTGCTGCGCGCTTTGCCGTTCGCTGTGTTCAGAAAACAAACGCCGCCCTATATCTCCTATCTTGGAAAGGCGCTTCCTCCCGCCATCATTGGGATGCTGGTCATCTATTGCCTGAAGGACATTGCGCCTGCCATCCATCCGTATGGCTTCCCGGAGCTGATTGCCGTCGCCTGTGTTGTGGGCGTTCAGTGCTGGAAACGCAAAGCGCTGATCAGCATCCTGACGGGCACGGCCGTTTATATGCTGCTGATGCAGGCCGTGTTCTAACAGGACGTGCGGAACCGCAGAACCGTATGTGAAGAAAGATACGCCTTGCCGCCCAAGAAAAGATTGACGAAAGCGGTGTTCCGCGGTATAATGCCGGGTGTGGCAAAGGCGGCTGAATGGCCGCAGGCCCGCAAGGGCATGAGGAAAGTCCGGGCACCGCAGGGCAGGATGCCTGCTAACGGCAGGTGGAGGCGACTCCAAGGCAAGTGCAACAGAGAGATACCGCCGGGGGAAACCCCGGTAAGGGTGGAAAGGTGCGGCAAGAGCGCACCGGCGGCCTGGCGACTGTGCCGTCATGTAAACCCCATCCGGTGCAAGATGTAGGGAACGCACAGGGCGGCCCGCCCTGTTCCCGCAGTATCGCTTGAGCGCGTTGGCGACTTCGCGTCTGGATAGATGGCCATTCTCGACAGAACCCGGCTTACAGGCCGCGCTTTGCCGCACATGAAAAACCGACCGGCACAGATCCGATCGGCTTTTTTATTATCGTTTTTTGTTATCTTGTGGGCTTATAATTACCGTTATACACCCGGTACACCGCGACCACCAAGCCCAGGATGGTGACCTCCCGGGCGTAGATGGGCCGCATCCGGGGATTTTCAGGCTGGAGGCGAATCCGGTCGGGCTCCTTGAAATAGCGTTTGCAGGTGGCGTCGTCCTCGATCATGGCGATCACGATCTCGCCGTTCTTAGCGGTGGCCTGCTTTTTGACCACCACGAAATCGCCGTTCATGATGCCCGCGTTGATCATGCTGTCGCCGCGGATCTCCAGGATGAAGTGCTCGCCGGAGCCCACCATGCTGTCCGGCAGCTGGATATACCCTTCGGCGTCTTCCTCCGCCAGGATGGGCACGCCCGCCGCCACGCGTCCCAGCAGCGGCACCTTCAGCATCTGCGGCTTGTCGTCCCGCGTCACGTCGATGGTGCGGGGCTTCATGGCCTTGCGGTGCAAAAGACCCTTTTTTTCCAGCCGGGTCAGATGCCCGTGCACCGTGGACGTGGATTTCAGATCCACCGCCTCGCCGATTTCACGAACGGACGGGGGATAGCCATTTTGCTCGATATAGCTTTCAATATATTCCAGGATCCGCTGCTGCGTGTCGCCGTTGGGCCGTCTGGGCATGGCTGAAGCACCGTCCGTTCCTTTGAGAATGCGAAGGCATTTTAACTGCCGAATCTATTATATCATGCAAACGTGTGTTTGGCAATAGCCGAACGAGAAGAAAAGAAAGAAAAAATTGAACGCATACATGTATTGAATTGTTGGAATAATGCCGAATTTTCGATTGACAAACACAAAGAATGTACGGTATAATTTTTTAAATATTTTTTGAGAGGGGTTGGGAGAAAATGCTTCAAAAAGTCGTAAGAGAAGGCCTGACGTTTGACGATGTGCTGCTGGTGCCCCGCCGCAGTGAAGTGCTGCCCAAGGACGTGTTTTTGGCGGTACAGCTCACGCCCAAGATCAAGCTGAATATTCCCCTGCTCTCCGCCGCCATGGACACCGTGACGGATTCCCGCCTGGCCATCGCCATCGCCCGCGAAGGCGGCCTGGGCGTGATCCACAAGAACATGTCCATTGAGGAACAGGCCGCTCAGGTGGACAAGGTCAAGCGCAGCGAACATGGCGTGATCACCGACCCCTTCTACCTCTCTCCCCAGCACCTCATTTCCGATGCCAAGGCCCTCATGGCCCGCTACAAGATCAGCGGCGTGCCCATCACCGAGGGGACCAAGCTGGTGGGCATCCTGACCAACCGCGACCTGCGCTTTGAAAAGGACGACAGCCGTCCCATCGGCGAAGTGATGACCCGGGAAAACCTGATCACCGCCAACGTGGGCACCACCCTGGACAACGCCGAAGCCACCCTGGCGGAGCACCGCATCGAAAAGCTGCCTCTCGTGGACTCGGAAGGCAACCTGCGGGGCCTCATCACCATCAAGGACATTGAAAAGGCCACCAAGTATCCCAATAGCGCCAAGGACGAAAACGGCCGCCTGCTCTGCGCCGCCGCCGTGGGTGTGAGCCACGATGTGATGGAGCGCATCGAAGCGCTGGTGAATGCCAAGGTGGACGTGATTTCCATCGACACCGCCCATGGCCACAGCATGGGCGTGCTGCGGACGATTGAAAAAATCCGCGCCAAATATCCGAACATTCAGCTCTTTGCCGGCAACGTTGCCACCGCCGCCGCCACCCACGACCTGATCGCCGCGGGCGTGGACTGCGTGAAGGTGGGCATCGGCCCCGGTTCCATCTGCACCACCCGCGTGGTGGCGGGCATCGGCGTGCCCCAGATCACCGCCGTGGCCGACTGCGCCGAGGAAGCGGACAAGTACAACATCCCCATCATCTCCGACGGCGGCATCAAATATTCCGGCGACATTGCCAAGGCCATCGGCGCGGGCGCCAAGGCGGTCATGCTGGGCAGCCTGTTTGCGGGCACCGAGGAAGCCCCCGGCGAAATGGAAATCTACCAGGGCCGCTCCTTCAAGACCTACCGCGGCATGGGTTCCCTGGCCGCCATGGCCAACGGCAGCAAGGACCGCTATTTCCAGGAGGACGCCAAGAAGCTGGTGCCTGAAGGCGTGGAAGGCCGCGTGCCTTATAAGGGACCGCTGAGCGACACCGTGTTCCAGCTGATGGGCGGTCTGCGCTCCTCCATGGGCTACTGCGGCGCGCCTACCATCGAGGATATGCGCCGCGACGCTGAGTTCATCCGCATCACCGGCGCGGGCCTGACCGAAAGCCATCCCCATGATATTTACATCACCAAGGAAGCGCCTAACTATTCCAGGATGGACCGTTGATTCCGTAAAACAACCGTGGCATGAGACGAAACCGTCTCATGCCTTTTTTGTAACGATTCAGTCGGTATTTGAAAGAACGCTATAATGCAATAACACAAGTTGGAAAACGTGGCCCAAAGCCTTCCCCTCGCAGGGGAAGGTGTCAGGCGCGGAAACAAGATGGAAAGGGTGATCAAGTTAATTCGCGCCTGACGGATGAGGTACTCCTACCCGTTACATCTTCACATATTGTCGGGTGAGTTCACCTCATCCGAGCCGCGCGAAAAGGCTTGACTTCTTTCTCAATCTTGATTCCGCGCGGCCCACCTTCCCCTCCGAGGGGAAGGCTTTTTGGAAATGTTTCATAGCGTTAAAATGTACAATTAGTAATCACGGCCAAACAATTGTTTCATAAAAAGATGCTTGTCCTGGACGAGTGCTACTACCCTTTCGACCAGGAAATCGTCACACAGATCAACACGGTGTTCTTGGCTTTGAACCAGCTCAGCGTTGGCCGTAAGTATTTCTTTATTACGCTGTATCAGAACGAGACCTGGAAAGATTTTCTTGGAGATGCCGAAAACATGGACGCTGTGAAATCCTATGTTTGGGCAAATGTCAAAATGGCTTTTGACCCTCCGGCGTCTTCGGTTCTGATGGATAGTCTTAAGCGGCTCATTGAAAAATTGGAGTTTCGATTGATGACACAGGTGGTTGAGAATAGGAAAGCGGCGGAAACCGATAATCCTTGACACGCTTTCGGCCATGATATAGAATGTGGCTGGAGGTGGAACTGAATGACAAAAGGCGTTGCATATATTTGCAGTAAATGCGGGGCTGCATTGAGCGTAGAGAATCTGCAGGAGTGGAACGGAAGGATGCTCAAAACGTGTCCGTATTGCCATTACGTTGAGTCTATCGAGGAAGATCCTCAAGTTGCCGCCGAAAGAATCAAAAGCCAGAGGATTTCTCAGATCGAGAATCGCCGTATGGACATACAGGAACGGGAAATGCGTCGCGAGAGATTTAAAAAACCGGAGTGGCTCCAAGAAACTATTGAGATTTTCGGGCCCATGGTTCTTGTTTTTGGCAGCATATTTCTAATTATCGGCTTGCTCATTTTTTGGAACATTCATCCTCCCGAAGATGCCGGATATTATAGAGGAAAAGAAGTGACCGAAGCGGTTAGAAGTTTCAGAGACGCCGGCTTTTTCAGAGTGTCGACTATCCCGATAGAGGATGGGAGAAACATTGGCCGTGTCGATCATGTTACGATAAATGGAGAATCCGAGTTCTATGCGAATTCCGTATTTCTGCTTCATGGACGCAGCGAATACGGAAGGAACGCTCAAGTAGTTATATATTACCATACAGAAAAACCAAAATAACGGAAATCTTTTCGACCGCATTGGCGGTCTTTTTTTATTATGCAAAGATCGGAGGTGCGGTCGACATATGAACGGCCTGGAATTGTATCATCACGGCATGATATGGGAATACTCTCGCAATCAATATTTAGTGGAATTGTAAATAATTTAAGCAAGATATTGATTCTTTTAATATTTTATACTATAATAATATTTGCTTCAAGAAAACAAAGGAAGTGCAGGTGAAAGCAATGCGCAGGTTTTATGACAGAACCGTTGCCCTGCTGCTGGCAATCGCTCTTTTGATCAGTATGATGCCTGAGGCGCTGGCAGCCTCCTATACAGGAACGATCAACGAGGACAAAGTGTTTTTCCGCATGAAGCCCAACACCAGCTCCGATTACCACACGCTGCTGAAAAAGGGCACCAAGGTCACCGTGACCGGTACCAGCGGGAACTTTTACACCGTGTCCTATGACGGCAATAAAGGGTACGTGATGAAGAAATTCGTCACCCTGTCCAACTCGGCCCTGAAAGCCCTCAACGGCACCACGGACGCCTCCGGCAGCAGCAGCAAATACGCTTCCGCGAAGTCCATTTCCGCCCTCGGCAATCCCCCGGATTACACCCAGAAGGGTTCCTCCGGCGACAGCGTGGAAAAGCTGCAGCAGGCGCTGAAAATCAAGGGCTACTTCAATGGCGTCGTGGATGGCAAATACGGCGACATTACAGTGAAAGCCGTGAAGAGCTATCAGAAGGCCATGGGCTTGAGCCAGACCGGCAAAGCGGACTATGCCACCATCAAGAAGCTGTTTGGCAAGGTGCTTTATACCACCGTCGCCAACGACCCCCAGATGAAGGGCATCACCAAGATTTCCCAGATCACCGTGCCCGCTACCACCCAAAAAGGCAACAGCGGCAAAAACGTGCTGGCCCTGCAGCAGGCTCTGAAAATCAAAGGCTTCTATAAACCGCCCATCGACAGCAAGTACGGCGACCAGACCGTGGCGGCCGTGAAGGCCTTCCAGAAGTCCAAGGGCCTCACCCAGGACGGCAAGGCCGGCAACGACACCATCAAAGCGCTGTTTGGCAAGAACGCTTCCAACTACACCTACATTACCGAGCGCCTCGACTGGTTCAGCAAGGGCGTGAACGTGTTCATCGGCCAGTGCGTGTACACCGTCAAGGACGTCAACACCGGCAAGACCTTCCGGGCCCGCCGCCGCTTCGGCAGCAACCACCTGGACAGCGAACCGCTGACCGCCTCCGATACCGCGGTGCTCAAGTCCCTGTACGGCGGGGAATGGAGCTGGAACCGCCGGGCTATCCTGGTGCTGTACAACGGCCATGTGTATGCCGCCTCCATGAACGGCATGCCCCACGGCACGTCCACCATCACCAACAACAACTTTGACGGCCACTTCTGCATCCACTTCTACAAGAGCCGCACACATGGCACCAATCGCGTGGATGAAGCGCATCAGAACTGCGTCGCCCGCGCCATGGGCGCCTCGTGGTAAGCCTAATTGAAGCCCTGAAACCCTTTGCTTCGCGCAGAGGGTTTTTTCATTCACGAAAAAACCCCATGCCGGTGCGGTCTGGCATGGGGAAAAAGAATCGGGACAATCAGGCATTTTTATTCCAAGGTTCCTTTTGGGGCATCAGGATCATATTGTTCAGCCGCATGGTCACGCGGTAGGGCTTGACCTCTTTTTCGACCAGCTCGATCTGTTCCTCGTATTCCGGTTCCTTGGGCGGTTCGCAAACTATGGCGATGCTGTCATCGGGGGCGGACTGCTCCTCCGGAGTGCTTTCTGCTGCAACACCTTCGGGTTCAGCCTGAGTTGGCTCCTCCTGAACGGGGGACTGTTCTGAATTGCTTCCTTCCGCAGCGGCTTCTTCGGGAACCGGTTCTTCTTCCGTCTTCTTTTCCACCCGATGGATGACCGCCCGCTTGTAGCAGCCGCAGCTTTCTTCCCGCTCCAGGGAGGCCAGCAACGTCAGCCGCGCAGCGATCAGGGCAAAGTCCAGCTCCATTTTTTCATATACCTGCCGAAGCGGGCACAAATCCAAATCGTTCAGCTCATGCTGCAAATGGGCGATGATTTTGAGCCCGTCCTCGATCTTTTCCTGGGTGCGGATTTCGCCCGCGCCTGCGTTCAGCGTGTGGGCGATTTCCTGACGGATGCGGGCGTAAGCGGCGGACTGATCCTTCTGGCCAATGTACACGGTTTCGTTGGCCCAAGCGTAAATCGTTTCCTCGTCCGCGCCGGACAGGAAATCCATCCGGGTCAGCATATGTCCCGCCCGTCGGCCGAACACCAGCGCGGCGGTTTCCGCGTTACCTTTCATCAGCCCCGCGCCATGCACACCCGCCGTCGCGCCGCCGCAGGCCATGAGGCCGGGAACGGAGGTCTTGCACTGATTGTCGATCACCACGCCGCCCAGGGTGGTCACGATGCCCTCGTCAAAGGCGGCAAATTCCAGATCGGCCATTTCGGCTCCGGCGTAATAGGCCAGGCCGACGCCGCTGCCCGCCCCGCGAAGGGAGGCAAAGTCGGCATTCTCCCGGTACAATTCGCCATACCCGCCGGTGGCCAGCACCACGGTGCCGGTGGACACGGCGAAGAACGCCCGCTTTCCTTCATCGTAGCACAGCGCGCCCTGTACCCGGTCTTCCTGAATCAGCAGCCGCAGGCAGCAGCAGCCCTTCCTGACCTCGGCCTGCTTTTCCACGCTTTCTGCCAGGGTGTTCCACAGCGCGTTTTTGTCGCCTGTCACAGGACGGAAACGGCTGTTTTCCTCCGGCAGATCAAAATTCACCACCGTGCGCACCCGGTCAAACACCGCTGTGCTTTCCTCGCTCAGCACCTTCACCAGCGCCGGGTCGTTCTGATGTGCGCCGACTGTCAGCGTGTCCTGGCCGTACTTGACCGCGGAATCACCCTCCAGCCGGGACAGCGCCATCCCACGCAGCGCGCGGGCCGATTCGCCCGCCCGGTTGGGGGCCACGATCATGATTCTGTCCTTCCGTCTCTTTTTCAGCATCGTATACGCGGCCATATAAGCGCTCAGGCCGCCGCCCAGGATCAATACGTCGGTGGTGTAAATCTGCATAACGCCCTCCTGAATACTTGTGAAAAATGGGGGGATGGAGTATACTGGGAAAAATAGAAAAGGGGGAAACCGATTTGGTTACGCCGCCAAAGCTGCCCGACCAGGTCCGGGAAGCATTGATCGAGGAAGAAGTGGAAAGGGCCGTCGAAGAAGGCCTGGACGTGGAAAGCTGCCACTTTTACGGGGAAGACCTGCCGAATCTGGCGGGGGAAACCGTGGAGTTTTCCGGCTGCCATTTTGAAAAATGCACCTTCCGGCCCTCCGGCGCGGAGCGGCTGGTGTTTGTGGACTGCGTGCTGGACACCTGCGACCTGAGCGGGATGCGGTTTGAAAAAAGCACGTTCCAGCGGGTCGCTTTCAAAGGCTGCCGCATCACCGGCGCGGTGTTTTCCGAAACGCCGATGATGAACGTTTCGTTTGAAAACTGTGTGCTGAACCTGGCCGCCTTCGGGGAAATCAAAGCCCAGCACGCGCTGTTTTCCGAATGCGTTATGAAGGAATGCAGCTTCTTCCGCTTCCGCTGGCAGGATTGGACGCTGCGGGATTGCGATATGCAGCGGGCTGAAATCCACGAGACCGCTATGAAGGGTATGAACGTGACCTCCTGCGGGATCGAGGGCATCATGGCGGATATCCCGTCTATTCGCGGCATGACCGTTACCAGTGACCAGGCCGTTCAGCTGGCGGCGCTGCTGGGCCTGATTGTTCAGTAGCCCGCTTTTTCCCGCAGAAAATCGTACATCATGATCGCCCCTGCCACGGCGGCGTTCAGCGATTCCGCGCCGCCCACCATGGGCAGCTTTAAGCGCAGCGTGCTTTCGGCGAACACCGCGGGGGAGACGCCCTGACCCTCGTTGCCGATCACGACGCAGAGCTTATCCTTCGCTTTTCGCCGCTGGTAAAAGGGTTCGCCGTGCAGATCGCCCGCCACGATGTCATAGCCGTCCTGCGCCAAGGCCCGCAATTGTCCGGGCAGGTCGGCGCAGCGGAGAACGGGAATGCGGAACACCCCGCCCATGGACGCCCGCAGCGCTTTGGGGCCGTAGGGATCGGCGGTCTTATCGTCCATCAGCAGGCAGTGATAGCCCGCCGCGTCCATGGTGCGGATCACCGTACCCACGTTGCCGGGGTCCTGTACCCCGTCCAGGGCCACCAGCAGAGAAGCGCTCTCCGGAAGCAAAGCGTTTTCCCCGGGCATATCGCACACGGCGATGACCCCCTGGGGCGTTTTCGCGTCGCACAGCGCGGCCATCACATGGTCGGCCAGATAATACACCGAAGCGCCCTTGGCGGCATCCGCAAGGGTGCGAAACTTTTCCCGTGCGCTGTCTTCGATCAGCAGCGCACGGGCTTTTTGCGCTTTTACCGCTTCGCCCGCCATGTGCTCCCCTTCGGCCAGAAACAGGCCGCTTTCCACCCGTTGGGCATGGCTTTTGTTCAGGCCGCGCCACAGCTTTACCTGGGGATTTTGCAGGCTGGTGATTCTCTCTGTCATGCTTTCAGGGCTTTCAGCGTGCGGGGCATGGCGGACAGCTCGGCCTTCACGCTTTCCGCATCCAGGCCGCAGTCCAGGATGTGGGCCGCGACGAACAGGCAGAAGGCCCGGTCGATGGCTTCGGCCACGCCGCCTTTGAATTCATTCTGGGTCGCGGCGATAAACCGGGCCATCATGCCCACGGTTTCAACCGGCAAGAAAGCACCGGCCGCCGCACACGCTTTCCGAATGGATTGCAGAGCGGACTTGGTTTCGTCGGTCAGCACGCCGTCGGTCAATACTTCGCGGATCACACAATCCAGGCTTACGGGATCAAAACTGGGCAGCGCGGCGGGAATGACGTCCGTATCGGGATACACCGCCACGTCGCAGTGGGGCACCTGCCAGCATTCCGCGTCCTTTTCGGCCTTGCCAAGCTGGTCAATGTAGGTGGTAAAGACCAGCGGATGAATCACGGACTGATAATTGGCGGATACAAACACGGGGGCGCTGCCGCCGGGTACGACCGCGAAATCATCGTTCAGCCCGGCGCGAACCACTTTTGTACCCAGCGCGGCGGCGAAAGCGTCCAGCGCGGTGTCGGCATCGGCGGGCGCTTCAGCCCGGAACTGCCATACATTGTGTTTGGCGCTCAGGGCGAAGGCGGCCAGCATGGCCAGCGCGTCGCCGGCTTCCAGGACGAAACCGGCAGCCTTCATGCTCTGCTCCAGGCGCCGGATCAGGTCAGCTTTGGTCACCTCACGGCCTACGGGCGGACAAAGCACCCGCTTACCGTCGTCATACCCACGGGCGGCATCCAAGTAAGCAGCCGCTTCTTCCCGCCTCTTTTCCAGCGGCTCCAGGGATTTGGTCAGCTTTTCCAGGGCGTTCTGGGCCGTTTGCTGGGCAATATGCAGCTGATCCAGCTTTTTCTGCTCCGCCATATTCAGCTTGCTCAGCGCCTGCTCATGGGCGGCAGTCAGGTTTTTCTTCGCGTCATCCAGCTGCATGAGCGTCATGAGGCGTTCGGCTTCCAGCTCCTGCAATTGAGCGTGCATGGCGGCAATGGTCAGATCGTTGGTTTCGCGTCCCAGGGCTTTGGCCAGAATGGGCCGCATCCCGCTCTGGGCCAGCACCATATCCACCGCCTGGCGCTGGGATTCGAGGGAATGACCCATACCCTGCAGGGCACGCTTGAACGCGTCGGCGGGGGTGGCCACTTCCTTCAATTCGGTATTCTGGGGCAAGGTAGCGCCCGGCGCTTCATACCGGCTGACCTCAAAACGGGAGGAATAGCGCTGGTTCTCCACCGCTTCCATCAGCTGGTTATGGGCCCGGCGCGGGCTGGGCTGACGCTGGGGCGTCTGGTACAGCTTGGTGCCGGTGAGCTGCTTGGCAGGCTGCGCAGGCGCAAAGTCGATCGGCGCGGCGGCTTCGACGGGCTTTAAGCGGTTGGCGGTGGCGCTTAGCTGGTCGCCGTTCATGCTTTGAATTTGTTCAAAGGCGTTCTGCTCAGGCGAAACCGCAATGGGCTGCTCGGCTTTTGCGGGAGCCTCCGCAGGCGTTTCCTGGGGTTGGGGAGCGGGAACTTCCTGAGGGGCGGGCGCTGCTTCGGGCTGCTTGACTTCGGGGGCAGGCGCTTCTTCTTTCACCGTCTTGGGCCAGAAGAACAGCAGATCCTGCCCATGCAGGGTGATGGAATGCAGTTCGGCGCTGTCGGGGGGAATTTTGCCCGTCTCCTTGGTGCACTGCATGTCCTCCTTGCGGAAAGGCCCCTGAATGTTTGCGCCGTTGCGGATGTAGACCCAGGGCGTCATGGCGTTGCGCACGTCGCCCTCGGATACGACCTGAAACACCAGGTCATCCGGCAGGGAACGCACGGCGTCGGAATACACGATAAACTGATTGGTTTCCCCCCGGGATGGAGAATAGTTTTTGTTGGTGCGGATTTTGTTGGAATCCATCGGGAAGAAGCGCAGGTCCACTAGGCACAGGCCGGATAAGGCGCGCATCCTTTCTTTGAATGTATGCTGCTCGTTTTTATCCGGCACAATGCGAAGGAAGCCGTCATCCGGGTATTCAGTGACGATTGATTCCAATGTTCCGTCCTGCGTCATCAAAGGCTGCACTCGAAAATAAGCCCGGGCGATATTGTCCTCCTCCAAATAAACCAGTACAGCCTTCCCTTGAAAATTCATAATAAGCCCCTCCAAAAAATAATAATTTAAACCAGATTCACCATATTCGTTATTATAACAAAGGAACGGTGAATCCGTCAAGGTTCAGATAGAAAAGTTTATAAAGAAATTTTGTGGAGATTCAACAAAGGAAGAAGGGGTTAGGCAATAGGCAGTAGGGAAACGAGAGTACAGAGTTCAGATGAATAGAGTCTGTCACGTTGGACATTGCCTTTGACGATCCTGGATCGGCTGTAATTTGTAATTCGAGCTTTCTATACTCCCTATTGCCTATTGCCTACTGCCTCATCCCCATCCTCACATCCGGACAAACGTATCGTAAATCGCCTTGACGGCGGTTTCAAAGTCGTCCTCGTCCACGCCCACGATAATGTTCAGCTCGCTGCTGCCCTGGTCGATGGTGCGAATGGAGATGCCCTGGGCGGAGATGGCGGTGAACAGCCGGGCGGCGGTACCGAAATTCCGCACCATGCCGCGGCCCACGGTGGCGATCAGCGCCAGGTGATCGGACACGGTGATGGTGTCGGGGTCGCACAGCTCCCGGATGCGGGCCAGCACCTGCTCCTTGTGGGGCTCCAGTTCTTTTTCGTGCACCACTACGCACATGGTGTCGATGCCGGTGGGCAGGTGCTCAAAGCTGATGCCGTATTCCTCGAAGGCTTGCAGCACCCGGCGGCCAAAGCCCAGCTCGGCGTTCATCATGTCCTTTTCCACGGACACGATGGAAAAGCCCTTGTGGCCCGCGATGCCGGTGATGACGTGGGCCAGGTCGTTCTGGCCCGCGTTGGCGCGGATCATGGTGCCTGGGTGCTTGGGATCGTTGGTGTTGCGGATGTTGGTGGGGATGCCCGCCTTGCGCACGGGGAACACGGCGTCCTCATGCAGCACCGTAGCGCCCATGTAGGACAACTCCCGCAGCTCCCGATAGGTGAGGGTGGAGATATACTGGGCGTCCGGCACGATGCGGGGGTCGGCCATGCGGAAGCCCGTCACGTCCGTCCAGTTTTCATACACATCGGCGTTAACCGCCCGGGCCACCAGCGCGCCGGAAACGTCGCTGCCGCCGCGGGAGAAGGTGTGGATGTTGCCCTCCGCGTCCGCGCCGTAAAAGCCCGGCACCACCGCGCGGCGCATGTTCGTCAGCCGCTCGCCCATGATGGCGTTGGTTTCTTCCTCCATCAGCCGCCCGTCGGCGGAAAAGCGCACCACCTCCGCCGCGTCCACAAAGGGGATGCCGATATATTTGGACAACAGTTTGCCGTTCAGATACTCGCCCCGGCTGGCAGCGTAGTCGGGGGTCGCGCCTGTCTTCAGGTTCTTTTCGATTTCAGAAAACTCCGGCGCAAAGTCCATGTCCACATGGAGCTCGGAGGCGATTTCCTCATACCGCGCGCGGATGCGCTCCAGCAAATGCTGGAAGGTTTTGCCCTCGCTGGCCGCGCGGTGGGCCGCGTACAGCAGGTCGGTGATCTTATCGTCGCCGGGGCCGCGCTTGCCCGGCGCGCTGGGCACGACGAATTTGCGTTCCGGGTCCATGGCCAAAATATCTTTTACCTTTTTAAAATGTTCCGCGTCCGCCAGAGAGCTGCCGCCAAATTTCGTTACGATCATGATCTTCCACTCCTCTAAAGATTCGCTTGATATTGTAACCTTTTATGACCGGAATGTCAAATAAAAGCATACATTTTATATTATTCCAGTCCGGCGGGGAACGTGAAGGACGAAGACGCGGAAAGCAGCGCGTCTTTTTTTGCTTTTTTTTCAAAGATATGCTATAATCCAAGGGTTACCATTTTATTGACTTGGGAGACCTGTTATGAGATTGTCGAACATTCAGTCCCCGTCCGCGGTCAAAGCGCTGTCGGAACAGGAATTGGAGAAATTGGCGGGTGAGATTCGGGAGGAGATCATCCGCACCGTGTCGGAAAACGGCGGCCATCTGGCATCCAACCTGGGCGCGGTGGAGCTGACCATCGCGCTGCATCGTGTGTTTGACTGCCCGGCGGATAAGATCGTGTTCGACGTGGGGCACCAATGCTATCCCCATAAGCTGCTGACCGGCAGAGGGGAAGCGTTTTCCACCCTGCGGCAGCTGGACGGGGTGTGCGGCTTCCCCCGGCGGGAGGAGAGCGAATACGACGCGTTCAACACCGGCCACGCTTCCACCGCCATTTCCGCGGCCCTCGGCATGGCGCGGGCCCGGGATATGCGCGGGGAAAAGCACAGCGTGGTGGCTGTGGTGGGCGACGGCGCGCTGACCGGCGGCATGTGCTATGAAGCGCTCAACGACGCGGGCAACCTGAAAACCCCGTTTATGCTGGTGCTCAACGACAACGGCATGTCGATCTCCCGGAACGTCGGCGCGCTGTCGAAACAGCTGACCCGCCTGAGAATCAGTCGGGGCTGGCTGGGGGTCAAAAAGAACCTGGCCGAAGCGCTGCGCAAGGTGCCGGGCGTGGGGGAAAGGCTGCACGACGCGTTTCAGAAGGTCAAAAACGGTATCCGCAACGCCTTCATCCGGGACAAGTTTTTTACTTCCCTGGGCTTTCAGTATTTCGGCCCCATCGACGGCCACGACATTATCGGCCTGGAAAAAGTGTTCCGCAGCCTGAAAAACGTGGATCATCCTGTGGTCATCCATGTGGTCACCAAGAAGGGCTGCGGCTTTGACCAGGCGGAGGAAGCACCGGAAAAATACCACGGCGTGGCTCCGTTCTACATTGAAACGGGACGTTCCCGCAGCGAAAGCGGCCCGTCGGTTGGCACAGTGGGCGGGAATTATATTACGGAATTGGCGGAAACCCGGAAGGATATTTGCGTGGTCACCGCCGCCATGACGGAAAGCACGGGCTTTGGCCCCTTCCACAAGCGCTTCCCGGATCGGCTGTTCGACGTGGGCATCGCTGAGGAACACGCCGTCACCCTGGCCGCCGGCATGGCGGCGGGCGGGATGCGGCCCTTCGTGGCGATTTACGAAACGTTTTTGCAGCGGGCCTTTGACCAGATCACTGTGGACGTGTGCCTGCAAAAGCTGCCGGTCTGCTTCCTGATGGACCGGGCGGGCATCGGCGGCGAGGACGGGGCGACCCACCACGGGCTGATGGGCGTGTCGATGCTGCGGGCGATTCCCAATATGGTGGTGCTGGCGCCCAGGAGCGAAGGCGAACTGAAGGATATGATTTCCTGGGCGCTTGGGCATGACGGCCCCTGCGCCATCCGGTATCCGCGCTCCCTGCCCAAGCTCGGCTGGACATACAAGTTCTTCCATTTTGGCACATGGGAAAGTGTATCCGAGCTGCATCGGGACGTAGCGATCCTGGCATCTTCCGCGATTCTGGGAGAATGTGAAGAAGCGCTTGCGCTGCTCAAGGAGGAGGGCATTGAAGGGTATCTGATCAATGCGTCCACCCTTCAGCCGCTGGATACGAACTGTCTGCGTTATCTGGCGAAAAAGAAGATTCCGGTGGTAACGGTGGAGGAGCATTTCCTCTCCGGCGGGTTTGGCAGCGCGGTGGCGGCCTGCTGCGCGAAGATGAAGCTGCCCGCGCCCATTGCCATGATCGGCATACCGGATGAATTTGTGCCCCACGGCAGCCGGAAGCTGCTGTTGCAGCGGTACGGGCTGGACGCGGAGGGCATTGCGGCGCAGGTGAAAAAGGCGGTGAAACAATGAAACAGCGGGCGGATGTGTGGCTGGTGACCCGAGGCTTGGCGGAAAGCCGGGAAAAGGCCCAGGCGCTGATCATGGCGGGGCAGGTGTATGTAGGGGAAAAGAAGGTGCTCAAATCCTCCGAGCAGATCGCGGAGGACGCGCCCTTGCAGGTACGTGGCGGCGGTCAGGATCACTTCGCCAGCCGGGGCGGGCACAAGCTGGAAAAGGCGATCACTGCGTTTTCCGCCGATGTGACCGGCGCGGTGGCCATGGACATTGGCGCGGCGACGGGCGGGTTTACCGACGTGCTGCTGCGCCATGGCGCGGCGCACGTATACGCCATCGACGTGGGCTATGGGCAATTGGATTGGAAGCTGCGAAACGATGCGCGCGTCACCGTCATGGAGCGCACCAACGCCCGGGCGCTGACAGCGGAGCAGTTTCCCCTGCGTCCGAATCTCACTGTGATGGACGTGTCCTTTATTTCCATTCGACTGATTCTGCCCGTGGCCGCGGCGATCATGGGGGAGAACGGACGCTTCCTGACCCTCATCAAGCCCCAGTTTGAAGCGGGCCGCGGCCAGGTGGGGAAGAACGGCGTGGTGCGGGAAAAGGAAATCCATGAACGCGTGCTGCGGGAAATTTGCGTGTTCTGCCCCTCCTTCGGCTGGCATGTGCAGGACCTGACGTTTTCACCCATCAAAGGCCCTGCGGGCAACATCGAGTTTTTAGCCGACGTACAGCCCGGCCCCGGGGAGGAAATCTCCGACGAGCGCATCGCCGCGTTGGTGAAGCAGGCCCACGCGGAGCTGGATTAAATTTTTCTTGCATTTTGCGATGCCTTTCAGTATAATATATAGATAGTGAGGGTTTTCCGTGGTCCGGTCTACGCCACTTTGTGCCGCCCGGAATTGTTGAACGGAATTCCCTCCATTTTTATCTTGACAGGCGATCCAGTATATGTTATCTTGTGTATGAGTCCATCAGAAAATCCGACAGTACCCGTTTGGGTATCCTCGAGTAATAACTGTTGGGCTTTTTCTTTGTTTATATAAAACAACCATACATGCTTTTCAAATCGGCCTTTTAAGTTATTCAATCAGAGGACGCCCAAAAGCCTTCCCCTCGCAGGGGAAGGTGTCAGGCGCGGAATCAAGATTGAAAGTGTGAACAGGTCGATTCGCGCCTGACGGATTAGGTGCTCCTCCCTGTTACATATTCTTATATTATCGGGTGAGAACACCTCATCCGAGCCGCGCGAAATATCTTGATTCCTCTCCCATTCTTGGCTCCGCGCGGCCACCTTCCCCTGCGAGGGGAAGGCTTTTGGAGCATCCTTTGCTGCAATGCTTTAGAAGCTGAATGATATAAGTTTTCGTAAAATGGCATAATGACAGAACCTTCTATGACTTTCTCGGAAAGGGGTCTGGGGGAAACCGCTCTTTGGTCTCCAAAGAGCGGTTTCCCCCAGAAAAATCGTCCTTACGCAAACTGCGCGTCGTACAGCTCGCGGTAGAAGCCGCCCCGCTGCATGAGCTCCTTGTGGGTGCCGCGCTCCACCACGTTGCCGTCCCGGACGACGAGGATGAGGTCGGCGTTGCGGATGGTGGAGAGGCGGTGGGCGACGACGAAACAGGTCTTGTCCCGCATGAGGCGGCGCATGGCCTGCTGAATCTGCACCTCGGTACGGGTGTCCACGTTGCTGGTGGCCTCGTCCAGAATCAGCATCCGCGCGTCCACCAGCATGGCGCGGGCGATGGTGAGCAATTGCTTCTGCCCCTTGGAGATGTTCGCGCCGTCGTCGGTGATGACGGTGTCGTAGCCCTCTGGCAGGCTCATGATGTAGTGGTGAATCTTCGCGGCTTTCGCGGCGGCCTCCACCTCGTCCCGGGTGGCGTCGGGCTTGGCGTAGGCGATGTTGTCATAGATCGTGCCGGAAAAGAGCCAGGTGTCCTGCAGGACCATGGAGTACGCCCGGCGCAGGCTGTCGCGGGTGATGTCATCCACAGGCTTGCCGTCCACGGTCAGACGGCCCGAATCAATGTCGTAAAACCGCATGAGCAGGTTGATCAGCGTGGTTTTGCCCGCGCCGGTGGGCCCGACGATGGCGATCATGCTGCCCTTCCGAGCCTGGAAGGACAGCTTTTTCAGGATGGTCTTGCCCTTTTCGTACCCGAAGGACACGTCCTGCATTTCCACGTCCCCGCGCACGTTTTCCAATGGCAGCGCCTGGGGCGCGTCGGCGGGCTCCAGGGGCTCGTCCAGCAGGGCGAACACCCGGTCGGCGGCGGCCAGGGCGGACTGCAGCTCGCCGTAAATGTTGGCGATTTCGTTGATGGGCCCGGAGAAACGGCGGCTGTACTGCACGAAGGAGGAAATGTTGCCCAAGGTGATGCCGCCGTTCATAAAAAGGATCGCGCCGAACACGCTGATCAGCGACATGGACAGGTTGTTGATCAGGTTCACCGACGGTCCCATCATGGAGGAATAATATTCGCTCTTGTAGTAGGCGGTCACCACTTCCTCGTTGAGGGCGTCCATGTTGCCCAGGGTGTTGTCCTCCTGGTGGTAGGCCTTCAGGCTCTTCATGCCGGAAATCATTTCCTCGGAAAAGTCGTTGAGTTCGCCCATCTTTCGGGAACGCAGGCGGAACAGCGGCTGGGTATGGCGGGTGATCATGGTGGTGATGAACAGCGACAGCGGGATGGTGAAGGCGAACACCAGCACCAGCGGCGGCGCGATGGTGAGCATCATGATGAGAGAACCCACGATGGTGATGCTGCTGGTCAGCACGTGCACCACGTCGGAGGAAAGCGACGTGTTGATGGTGTCGGTGTCGTAGAAAATGCGGCTGAGCAGGTCGCCGATGGCGTGCTTGTCAATGAAGCCCACCGGCATGTCGCACAGGTGGTCAAACAGGTCGCGCCGCATCCGCAGCGTCACGCGGCGGCTGATATGCACCATGAGGATGGACAATAGATACGAAAACAGCGACGACGCCAGATAGAAGGCCAGCATCAGCAGGGCGTAATGCGCTACGCCCCCAAAGTCCACCCCGCCCGGCGCGGCGATGCAGTCGATGGCACTGCCGGACAGGCGCGGGCCGATCAAAGCAAACGTGTTGGAAAACAACGTCAGGGCCAGGGCCAGAATGAGCAGCCACTTGAACTGCATCATGTATTTGAGCAGGCGCAGGAGGGTGGCTTTTTTGTTGATGGGCTTGCGGCTGAACTGCTGGCCCTTCACCGGCATCCCCCGCAGGCTTCCCGGGCGGTTATTCATCCTCCTCACCTCCCAATTGCAGCTGGGCGATTTCCCGGTAGAGCGGGCAGGATTGCAAGAGCTGCTGGTGGTTGCCCAGCCCCTTGGGCACGCCGTCCTCCATGACCAGGATCAGGTCGCACTGCATGACGGCGCTGATGCGCTGGGCGATGGTGATGGTGGTGGTATTGGCGTAGCCTTCCCGCAGCGCGGCGCGGAGGGCGGCTTCGGTCTTAAAGTCCAGGGCGGAGGAGGCGTCGTCCAGAATCAGGATCTCCGGGGTTCCTGCTAAGGCCCGCGCCAGCAGCATCCGCTGCTGCTGACCGCCGGAAAAGTTCTGCCCCCGGGACACGACCTCGGCGTCCAGGCCGCCCTTGTCCCGGATGAAGCTGGCTTGGGCGTCGGCAATGGCGCGGTTCACTTCCTCCAGGGAGATTTCCCGCCCCAGCTTGATGTTTTCGCCAATGGTGCCCCGGAACAGAGCGTCGTTCTGGAACACCACGCCGAACATCTGCCGCAGGGTTTCCAAGGGCAGCTCACGGATGTCCGCGCCCTGAATGCGGATCGCGCCTTCGTCCGTATCATACAGGCGCAGAAGCAGCTTGATCAGCGTGGATTTGCCCGCGCCGGTGGGGCCTAAAATGCCCAGGCGCTGGCCCCGGTTCAGGGAGAAGGAAATGTCCTGCACATCGGGGGCTTTTTTATTATAGGAAAAGCTCACGTGGTCAAACTGGATATGCGGCGCGTCCTGGTCCATGCCGGGTAGTTTGGCAGGAGCCGTTTCTTCCTGGCCGTCCAGCACTTCCTCGATGCGCCGGGCGGAGGCCAGGGCCTTGGAATACATGGTCAGGATGCGGGTGATGGTGAGCATGGCGTTGAGGATGATGGTAAAATAGGAAATGAACGCGATGATGTTGCCGGGGCCGGTCAAGCCGAAATGCACCCGCCGCGCGCCGACCACCACCACCAGCACCAGGCCCATGTTCAAAAGGAACTGCATCGTGGGCCCGTTCACCGCCATCACCGACGCGGCCTTGGTTTCGCTGGCGGCCAGGGCCTCGTTGATCTGGCCGAAGCGCCGCTTTTCGTCGGGGGTCTTGGACAGGGCCTTGATGATGCGGATGCCCGTCAGGTTTTCCCGCACGATGCGGGTCAGGTGGTCCACGTTCTTCTGCTGCTCGGAATACAGCGGCACGCCCTTGCGGGAAATGAACCACACGATCAGCGCCATGAAGGGCAGCAGCGCCACCAGCAGCGCCGACAGCGCCGCGTCCCGGGTCATGGTCACGATGATGCCGCCGATCAAAAGGATCGGCGCGCGGATGCCGATGCGCTGCATCATGCCCGTCATGCGGTACACGTTGTAGGTGTCTGTGGTCATGCGGGAAATGAGGGAGGGGATGGTGAAACGGTCCATCTCCCTGGCGGTCAGGCGGGTGATCTTGCCGAACAGGTCATGGCGGATCTGCCGCGTGCAGTCCCTTGCGACCCCCGCCGCCACCCGGTTGGCAAACACGTTGCCCACCCACGCCAGAATGGAGCAGAGCACCATCAGCCCGCCGTATAAATAAATCTGCCCGGCGTCCCGCTGCGGCACGATGCCGTCCAGCATGTAGGCCAACAGCGCGGGAATCAGCAAATCCATGATCGTGCCCAGAAATTTGCAGATCATCCCGCCGGTCATCCGCTTCACGTGGGGCTTTAAATAATGAATCAGAAAATGCAAAGGCGCGCCTCCCTTTTGCTGGGCGTTTCTTCTGGAAAATAGAGGATACATACAGTATACGCTGATTTTTGAAGGTTGTCCACAGGCAGTGGGGAATTTCTTTTGCGCAAAGAGATTGATGAAAAGGGCACTTTAAGTCTGAAACACAAGTGGGAAATGCGTCTCCAAAAGGCTTCCCCTTGAGGGGAAGCTGTCAGGCGCGGAACCGATAATGAGAAAGAAACCATGTTAATTCGCGCCTGACTGATGAGGTGATGTTAGCATTCTTTCAAGTTTCTTGTCAGCATTCCAGCAAATCACCTCATCCGAGCCGCGCGAAAATGCTCGATGCCTTCGATGCAGTTGGTTCCGCGCGGCCCACCTTCCCCTCAAGGGGAAGGCTTTTGCTTGGTTCCCCTCTGCATACATTTAAGTTAGTGATTTAAAGTGTCTATTCACTCCGCACACCCAACCAGAAATCTTTTAGAAAGTTTTGCAAAAATGTTAAAAATGTGTTATACTACATTTTGTGGTTTTTGAGAACCGCATGACCAATTTCAGCGAGGTGCTTTATGGCGCGGAATTACGACGCGGGCAGTATCAAGGTGTTGGAGGGGCTGGACGCGGTGCGGATGCGGCCCGGCATGTATATCGGCTCCACCGGCAGCCGGGGCCTGCATCATTTGTTATGGGAAATTGTGGATAAC
>ONRC01000038.1 GCA_900320085.1 uncultured Eubacteriales bacterium | reverse complement strand
CTTTCGCTAAGTTGAGATATTCGACGTTCTTTCTAAATCTCCTTTTGGATTTTTGGTAACCATTTTTTACATCATTCTCTGTGCGACTGAACAGTTACGTATTTATTATGATCTAAAATCTGTTGCATCCTTTCTGAGACATTATTGTTGCTTAATCTTCCTGTTCAAATGAAATGCTGTCCAGAAACGCCCGCCCGATTTCCGTATCGGTGGCCTTGAGGGTATAAATCCCGTTTTCGGACACATAGCAGTGCATCAGCTCGCGTACGGGCACCATCCCGTTGACCATTTCCCGAATTTGGCATTTCGCGGAAAAACCGTACAGCTTGTCCGCTAATTTTTTTATCTCATAGTCCACGATCACGTCGCGTTCCTTGTAGCCAGCCGCCGATGTTTCCACAAATTTTTTGATTTCGCGGTTCATATCGTCGCCCTCGGCAATCATCCAGATCGGCATTTCCAGGTAGTCTGCTTCCAGCAGCGTGCCGTCACGGCAAAGCACGTGCAGCGCGGTATGGCCCACGGCATCCTCCTTGAAGGGAGGAAGGGGAAAGGTGACGCTGAGCTTTTCTATGACGGCGGTTTCTTCCGTCAGGCGGTCATACGTTTCGCGTTCTTCCGGGCTGACGGCGCGCATATCCTTGATTGCGGCCAGGACAGCCGGGTCCTCCCGGCCCATCATGAACACCGCGGTCGTGCCGTCCATCATGGCCTTGCCGTAGTGCCAGGCAGTGGAACGCGCGCTGCGGTAGCCGAACATGATCACCGGCAGCGGCGCGTCCCGGGGGCCGGTATAGCCCATGGCGGGAGCATCGGAGATGGTGGCATCCAGGCAATCGGCGAAGTACTGGGCCAGGTTCAGCAGCGCATGGAAGGGATACTGAGCTTCCTCCTCGCCGGGATGATTTTCCTTCATCCAAGTGATCATCGGTTCGGCATTCAGGATATGGACCCGGAATTCCGCGCCGGATTCGGTCTCGCCGGCCAGTTGGATTTTGTTTGTCCAGGCGGCGTAAGGTCCGCCGCGTTCGAGCGATTGCTCCATCGTGCGATCCGCTTCGAGCACCAGGCTGGGCGCGGTGGGAAAGGTGAAGCTGACCCTACCCGCCATCATGCGGTAGGCTTCGCTCAAAACCACGGCCTCTTCCGCCATCGCCCTGGGCAGCGCCAGGCACAGCGCCAGCAGCGCAAACAGCATGGCCCTTCGTTTCATGAAGCCCTCCTTTTTCAAAAAGCCGCCCGCAGGGATAGCGGACGGCAGATATGGAACAGGGATAGGAAAAATTTACTTGTTCCGGCGCAGGAACGCGGGCACACCCAGATCGTCCTTGGCGTTGGCGGCAGGCTGGGCAGGCGCTTGATAGACGGGCTGCTGGCCGTAAGGCTGCGCGGCGGGCTGCTGCGGCGCATAGCTCTGGGTGTAGGGCTGCTGCGGCGCATAGGGAGCGGGGGCCTGGATGCCGAAGCCGGAAGAAGGCATGGCCATGGGACGCGCGCCGCCGGGGAAGAAGGCGCTGTCGCCTTCATAGGTGGCGGGGGCGGGGGCGTCGAAGCCCTGGTTCGCCTCAGCGTTCACATCCACCCGCGGCCGGGTCTCGTAAGGATTGTAGGAGGGCACTGCCGCGCCATAGGGCGTAGCGGTGGTGACGCGGCCCTTCTTCTTGTCCCGGGAGGGGAAGGGCGTTTTTTCAAAGCCGGTGGCGATGACGGTGATACGCACCTCGTCCTTGAGGGTTTCGTCGATGCCCGCGCCGAAGATGATGTTGGCGTCGCTGTCGGCGGCTTCCATCACCAGGTTGGCGGCTTCGTTGATTTCCATGATGCTCATGTCGGGCCCGCCGGTCACGTTGATCAGCACGGCACGGGCGCCATCAATCTTGGTTTCCAGCATGGGGCTGGAGATGGCCTTGTTGGCGGCGTCTACCAGGCGGGTTTCGCCCTTGCCCACGCCGATGCCCATGTGGGCCATGCCGCCGGATTCCATGATGGTCTTCACATCGGCAAAGTCCAGGTTGATCATGGCGGGCACAGCGATCAAATCGGAGATGCCCTGGATGCCCTGACGCAGCACGTCGTCGGCGATGGAGAAGGCTTCCAGCATCGTGGTGCCCTTGCTGACCACCTGCAGCAGCCGATCGTTGGGGATGACCACCAGGGTATCCACGCACTGCTTTAAGTCGTTGATGCCCATTTCGGCGTTCTTCATGCGCTGCTTGCCTTCAAAGGCAAAGGGCTTGGTGACCACGGCGATGGTTAAGCAGTTCATTTCCCGGGCGATTTCGGCCACGACCGGAGCCGCGCCGGTGCCGGTGCCGCCGCCCATACCGGCGGTGACGAACACCAGGTCGGCGCCCTTCAGCGCCTGAGCGATTTCTTCACGGCTTTCCTCGGCGGCGCGGCGGCCCACCTCGGGCACGGCGCCTGCGCCCAGGCCCTTGGTCAGCTTTTCACCCAGCTGGATTTTCACATCGGCGTTGCTTAAGGACAGCGCCTGGCGGTCGGTGTTCAGGGCGATAAACTGCACGCCGCGCAGGTTGGATTCCACCATGCGGTTCACGGCGTTCGTACCGCCCCCGCCGCAGCCAACGACCTTAATGGAGGCGAAGGAAGGCTGTTCTACTTGTACTTCAAAAGGCATGATTTTGTCCCCCTAATGATGAATCAGTGATTGAGGCGTTTGTCAGCCGCCAAACAGGCTGCGGAAGAACCCGCCGATGCCGCTGGTAGCGCGGGCGGAGGCGGTGGTGTCGATTAAAAGATCCAGCAGGCCCAGCGCGCTGGAATAAGCGGGGCTGGCCAGCTTGACCGCCTTGCGGGGCAGCTCGCGCACCGTGCGTTCCAGCTTGGCGGCCAGGAATTCACGTCCGCCGCGGTTGATGGCCAGGCCGCCGCCGGTCAGGTACACGGGCGACCACTGACCCATCTTCACGCCGGAATCGGCGATGGCGTCGCGGATGGCCTCGCAGATTTCCTCAGCCCGGGGCTCCAGCACCCGTTCCACATCCTCGCGGGGGAAGGTTTTCTGGTTGCCTGCCGCGTCGGTAGCCTCAAAGGAGGCCTGTCCCGCGGACAATCCGTATACATAGCTGCGCTTGATCTGCTCCGCCACGGGCAGGGAAACCTCCAGCCCGTACGCCAAGTCGGCTGCGATATGGCCGCCGCCGATGGGAATGTTGGTCAGCGACGTGATGGCGTCACCCTGCACGACCATGACTTCCGTGTTCAGGTAACCAATATCCACCAGCACGGCGGCGCGGTCGCGCTCCTCTTCGGGCACGAACAGCATGGCTTCGCCGATGGGAGTGCTCAGGCACCCGGCCACCGTGATGTCCAGGGCGCGGAAACGCTCCTGCACATCCTCCAGGAAAAACTGATCGGCGATGACAAAGGAGATCATGGCCCGCAGTTCATACCCGCGCACGCCCATGGGCTCCAGGGTCTTTTTGCCGTCATCCACGATAAACCACGCGGGGCTGCGATGGATGATGCTGCCGCGGATCTCGCCCAACTGTTCGGCGGCTTTGTCGAACAGATCGCTCAGGCTTTTTTCCGTCACGCGGGGGTCGGCCCCCTGCAGCTCCACCTTCACTTCCACCGTCCGCACCTGGGAAAATTCCCCCGGCACGCCCACGAAAATCTCTTTGATCCGGCTGTGCGCCTGCTCCTCGGCGGCGCGCACAGCATCCTCGATGGCGGCGTTGAGCAGGTCGGGCGCGTTCCAGCGTCTTTCCATATAGCCGTCATAGGGCACGGTACCCGCGCCGATAATATCACAGCGCTGCTGGCCGCTGGTTTCCGCGATCAGCGCCACAATCTTGCTGGTGCCGAAATCCATTGTGGCAACTGTGGTTTTCATTCATCCATCATCCCCTGTTCATGATTCCGGCCAGGGAATTCCATGACCGGAAAAAGCCGAAGATAAAAATGCGCCTACTTCGGTCACTTTATTGTAACCTTTTTGTGATTATTTGGCAAGCGAAAAAAGAAAAAAAGCAGGGGAAATTTTAAAAAATTTTCAATTTGGGCAAAGTTACCAGTATTTGGACGCCGGTTATCAGCAGTTGGCAGACCATTCTTCCATCTAAAACCGAACAGCTGATAACGAAAAACCATCAGCTCACGGCGTCAACGGCGAATAGACCACCTCGCCGGGGATATCGGCTTCCAGCATTCCGCCGTCGGAGCCCACGCCCCGCAGGTAAGCGATCACGGCGCGGACGGTGCCGATCTTGGCGCGCAGATCCTTCGCGCTGCCCAGGTGCGCGGTGAATTTATCCGTGGTGATCAGATATAGGTTTTCCGGGTCGGCCAGGTTCAATTCAGATACTTCGCCCGTGATGCCCTGCAAAATCACTTCCCGCACCAGCGCCTTGAACGCCTCCGTCTGGCCGGCGGTGCCCGCTTGCATCAGCTGGCCCACGCGCATATCCTTGGGCTTTAAGCCGGTGGCGAACATAAGGCTGTCGTAGGATGTGTCGCTCGCGGCCAGGTACCGCTCCAGCACCATGCCTTCCTCGTCCAGCACGTATTCCGTACCCATGTCCTGCACCCGGGCGATGGGGGTGCGCTCACGCACGTAGAGGGTCAGGCCGTTTGGAAACTGCTTCTCCATCCGCTCCAGCACCAGGTAATGGTTGGCGCGCATATTGCGGATAATGGTCTGCTCATCTACGGTGAAATAGCTGGTGGGGCGGTCCAGACCTGCGGCGGTCACCACCTCCTGCCAGGAAATCCGCTGGTTACCCACCACCGCCACGTGGCGGATTTTCAGCATGGTTTCATTCAGGATGACCAGGATCGCAAAGATCAGCACTACCATCGCCAGCATGGTCATCACGCCGGTGCGCGCCGGCGCTTTGGGCGGCGTTTGGGAAGGCGGAGCCATGAAACCGCTGTTGTCAGGATACTGCTGGGACATGGAAACCTCCTTGTTGATGACATGACGAGAGCGGGCGGAAAGGAGAAAAAGCGTGCAGAGAGCAGAGTCCAGATTGATATACGCAGCACAACAGCTTGGAAACGCTGTTCAATCTGCCCTCTGAACTCTGTACACGCATTTTATGTGTGCACTCTTTCGATCTTTGCCCCCAACGCCTGGAGTGTCCGCTCCAAATGCTCATATCCGCGGTCGATGAATTCTGCGTGTTCGACGGTGCTTTCCCCCTTCGCCACCAAGGCAGCCAGCACCAGCGCCGCACCGCCCCGCAGGTCGCGGGCGGAAACGGGCATACCGCTGAGGCGGGGTACGCCGGTCACTACCGCCATGCGGCCGTTCACCCGGATGTCCGCGCCCATACGGCACAGGTCGGTCACGTGGCCGAGGCGGTTTTCAAACACGTTTTCCACGATCACGCTGGTGCCCTCCGCCACGCACGCGGCGGCCAGCATCTGGGCCTGCATGTCGGTGGGGAAGCCGGGGTGCGGGTTGGTCCGCAATTGGGAGAAAGCCCGCAGGCGTCCCGGCGCGGTCAGCACGATGGCGTCTCTTTCTTCCGTGATGTAGCAGCCCATTTCCCTGAGCTTATCGCACACGGGAATCAGATCCAAGGGCTGCGCGTTGGCGAGCCGGACTTCTCCTCCCGTCATCGCCGCCGCGCACAGCAGCGTGCCTGCCGCGATGCGATCGGGGATGGGGGTATAAACTGTTCCGCGCAGCGCCTGCACGCCCTCGATCTCGATCAGCTGCGTGCCCGCTCCGCGTACCTTACCGCCCATGGCGTTGATGAAGTCCTGCAAATCGGTGATTTCCGGTTCCCGGGCGGCGTTGTGGACAGTGGTCACGCCGGGCAAAAGCGCCGCGGCCATCATCACGTTTTCCGTCGCCCCGACGCTGGGATAATCAAAGTACACGTCCCCGGCGCGCATGTTCCTGCCGTCGCAGAAAATCACGCCGCCATCCTCCACGATGCTCACGCCCAGCGCCCGCAGGCCCTTCAAATGCAGATCAATGGGCCGGATGCCGATTTCGCACCCGCCGGGATAGGTGACCGTGGCGCGGCGCAGCTTGCCTAAGATCGGCCCCAATAAAAAAATGGAGGAGCGAATCTGCTTGGACAGTTCGTCCGGCATCTCCCAGTGGTGCAGGTTGGCGGCGTCGATGCGCATTTCTCCCGCGTCCCACCGGCATTCGCATCCCAGCTTGCCCAGTATTTCCGCCATCGCGTGGGCGTCCCGGATGTCCGGGCAAGAGCGGATCACGGTCTCCCCTTCCGGCAGGATCGCCGCCGCCAGGATGGGCAGCACCGCGTTCTTCGCGCGCTGCACCCGCGCCTCGCCCCGTAACCTTTCGCCGCCGATCACCCGAAATCCTTCCATGGCATCCACCTTCTTTCTTCTTTCAGGCTATGCCGGAAGAGAAATAAGGTGAGTGGGGGAGGAAGGAAATAGGGATTAGGCAATAGGCAGTAGGCATCAGGCAATGGGCAGTAGGCAATAGGGATTATGGAGTATAAAACAGCTTTATCATCCCGAGCGAAGCCGACCCAGAGGGGAGGCGAAGTCGAGGGACCTGGAAGCTGGGAACCCTGCTGATTGGCTGAAGGCGTTTCTCTCAGATCCCTCCACTCCGCTGCGGCTCTCGCCTCCACTCCGCTGCGGCTCTCGCCTCCGCTCCGGTCGGGATGACAACATTGTTGAACGACAAAATGTTTGTTTGCCAGATTCAATGCTCACAGTATATCAATCTGCCCTCTGCGTTCTCTTCCTCCTAATCCCTATTTCCAAATATCCCTCTCTACGCCGTCTTTCCACTGTACATGCTGTACAGCGAATGATACAGCCCGCCTTTGTTCATCAGTTCTTCATGGGTGCCGGTTTCCTCGATGCCTTTTTCGGTGAGCACCCAGATCACGTCCGCGTTGCGAATGGTAGTGAGGCGGTGAGCGATGGTGAACGTCGTGCGGCCCTTGGCCAGTTCCTCCAGGGACTTCTGCACCAGCAGCTCGCTTTCGTTGTCCAGGGCGCTGGTGGCCTCGTCCAGGATCAGGATCGGCGGATTCTTTAAAAACACCCGGGCAATGGACAGGCGCTGCTTCTGCCCGCCGCTGAGCTTCACACCCCGTTCGCCGATGTAGGTGTCGTACCCGTTGGGCAGGCGGCAAATGAATTCGTGGGCCCCGGCGCGCTTCGCCGCCAGGATGATTTCATCCTCCGTGGCGCCGGGCTTGCCATAGGAAATGTTGTCCCGCACGGTGCCGGAGAAAAGGTACACCTCCTGCTGCACCATGCCGATGGAATTGCGAAGGGACGACAGGGTGATGCCCTGAATGTCCTTTCCGTCTATGGTGATGCGGCCGCTGGTCACGTCGTAAAACCGGGGGATCAGGTTGCACAGGGTGGTCTTGCCCGCGCCGCTGGGGCCTACCAGCGCCACGTTCTGGCCCGCGTGCACGGTCATGTCCAGGTCGGCCAGCACCTCGTGCTCCTTGTCGTCGGCGTAATGGAAGCCCACCTTTTCAAACTTCACCTCGCCCTTCACCTCGCCCAGGGGCTTGGCGCCGGGGTGGTCCTTGATTTCCACCGGCGCGTCCATGATTTCGCAGAAGCGCTCAATGCCGGTCATGCCCCGCTCGAATTGCTCGGAGAAGTCCACGATGCGGCGGATGGAGGTAAGCAAAGTGGAAATATACAGCAGGAAGGCAATGTAGTCACCCACGGTGATTTTACCGTCCTTCAGGAACAGCGCGCCCGCCACCACCACCATGATGTACATGGTGCCCTCGAACATGCGGGTCACGGTGTTGAAGCCCGCCATGTAGCGGTACTGGTTGCGCTTGAAGCCGAAGAACTTTTCGTTGCCGTGGTCAAACTTGTCAATCTCCAAATCCTCGTTGGCAAAGGACTTCACCACCCGGATGCCGAGCAAACTGTCCTCCACCTGGGCGTTAATTTCGCCCACCTGGTGCCGGGCGTCCTTGAAGGCGACGCGCATTTTCTGGCGGAAGTAACGGGTGCCGATCAGCATGAAGGGCAGCAGAATGAAAATCATCATGGTCAGCCACACGTTGGTGCGGCACAGGATGATAAAGGACGCGGTGATCTTCACCCCGGCGATCAGGAATTCTTCCGGGCAGTGGTGGGAAAACTCGGTCACGTCAAACAGGTCGCTGGTGATGCGGGCCATGATCTGGCCCACCTTGGTTTCGTTGTAATAGGAAAAGGACAGCTGCTGCAGGTGGTTGAACAGGTCGCTGCGCATATCCGTTTCCAGCTTGGCCCCGGTCACGTGGCCCCAATACTGCATAAAGTGGTTGGCGGCGGTGTCGATCACGCGCAGCAGGAAATACACCCCGCCCAGCGTCAGCACCCAGGAGGTGGTGATCTGGGTGTAATCCTCCACCGCCTGGTTGGTGATCATCTTCACGATCTGGGGGAAGATGATCTCGCATCCCGTGGTCATGAGCGCGCAGAACAGATCCAGCGCGATTTCTTTTTTGTACTTGCCATAATAGGGCAGAAAGCGCTTTAAGAGGTGACGGAGCGGCATGCGGGTGGTGGACATAGGTCCTCCTTTCGGGTGTCGGGCGGGAGGGGGAAGGAACAGAGAGTTCAGATTGATTTGTTTCATTTCAAGTAACTTAACCGATCAAGTTGCTTCTTATTTCGTTCCTCCGCTGACATCCCGACCGGAGCGGAATGAGAATGAAGCGGAGTGGAGGGACCTGGGAGCTGGGAAGCATGTTACTTGGTGAATTGCGTTACTCTCAGGTCCCTCCACTGCGGTTCGCGTCCTGCTCACCTTCGGTCGGGATGACAATGCAACTTGTGTTTCTTAAAGCAACTTGATTGAATTGTTACAATCTCAGCGCGGGCTTGGCGTTCAAATCCAAATCCGCGATCTCCCCGCGCATCAAATGATAGTACGCCGCGGAGCCGATCATGGCGGCGTTGTCGCCGCAGAGCTTGAGCAGGGGCATGTATAATTGAATCCCGCGCTTTTTACAGGCGGCTTCCATTTCCCTTCGCAGCAGGCTGTTTGCCGACACGCCGCCCGCCAACGCCATCTTTTGCAAGCCCAACTCCTCGGCGGCCAGCATGGCCTTGTCCACCAGGAAGGAAACCACCGCGGCGCGGAAGGAGGCGGCCAGATCGGCGTCGTTCAGCTCCTCGCCCTTCTGCCGGGCGTTGTGAACGGCATTGATGAAAGCGGTCTTGAGGCCGGAGAAGGAATAATCGTAGCGCCCTTCGGTCTTGGGCCGGGGCAGTTTTAAGGCGTGAGGGTTCCCGCTCTCTGCCAGCTTGTCCAGCAGCGGCCCGCCGGGGTAGGGGATGTTCAGCACCCGCGCGGCCTTGTCAAAGGCTTCGCCCGCCGCGTCATCCTGGGTTTGGCCGATGATGCGGAACACGCCGTAGTCCTCCACGGAAAAGAGGTGGCTGTGCCCGCCGCTGACCACCAGGCATGCAAAGGGCGGCTTCAAATCCGGGTGGGTCAGGAAGTTGGCGCAGATGTGGCCCTCGATGTGATTCACCGGCACCAGGGGCTTGCCGGTAGCGTAGGCCAGCGCTTTGGCGCAGGAAACGCCGATCAGCAGCGCGCCCACCAGCCCGGGGCCGTAGGTGACGCCGATGGCGTCCACGTCCTGAAGCGCCATTCCCGCGTCCCGGATCGCCTGATCCACCATCAGGTCCACCTTCTCCACGTGGGCGCGGCTGGCGATCTCCGGCACCACGCCGCCGTAAAGGGCGTGCAGGTCGATCTGGGTATACACCGCATTGGAGAGGATCTTTCGCCCGTCCTCGATCACCGCCGCCGCGGTTTCGTCGCAGCTGGATTCGATGGCTAAAATGCGGATGTGCTCCTTCTCTTTCAGAAGGGGCAGCTGCTGTTGGCAGGATTCAAAGTAGGTCATTGATTCTCCGTTTCCTTTTGTGTTTTTCCGATGCGCGCCGATGCGATGATCACCAGCGCCATCATCAGGAGCACCGGCAGCATGGATTTAAGGATTTCGCCCACGTACCAGGTAAAAAACGGCAGGGGCATGAGGGCCAGGAGCACGTCGGTGTTTGGGTTGAGGAGCCACAGGTCGTTGGCAAAGGCGACCTTATGGAAGGTGACGAATAGGCCGTCGAAGTTCACGATGCCCCACACCGCCAGCGCCGAAGCGGACAAAAGCAGAAACAGCGCGGCGTGGGAAAAGCCGCGCACTGCGTCCGAAAGCAGCCGGGGCCGCTCCTGCTTTTGCAAAAAGTACAGCAGCGCCAGCGCCGCGATCACCAGGCCCCCGCCCACGTACCGGGCGGCTTTTAAAACGCCCACGATGCCCCGCACGTCAGACAGGTGGGCGTTTTCCTTGTCGGAAAAGGCGGGCACGGGCTGGCCGCTTTCCGGGTCTGTGACCCGCGTCAAGTCCGCTTTCCCGTCCAGATATTGGCATAGCCCGTGGGCGTAATCCCCGTACCGGGACGCCGCCACGCCCAGATGCGCCGTCTGGGAAAAATGCAGAAAGCCCTGCTTCATCAGGCTTTCATTGGTGACCGCTGTCGCCGCGATGGAGCAGAGCATGGAGAGCCAGGCAATGAGGCCGATCAGGAAGTAAAAAATTCGTTTCATAGCTTTGCTTTTAGGGAATAGGGAATAGGGCATAGTTACAGATTTGTCATCTTGAACGAAGGTGACACCCCCGCTGTCATCCCGACCGGAGCGGAATGAGAATGGAGCGGAGCGGAGGGACCTGGGAGCTGGGAAGCATGTTGCTTGGTGAAAGGAGTTTCTCTCAGGTCCCTCGACTCCGTTCCGCTCTCGCTTCACTCCGCTCGGGATGACAGATGGGGAGCTATCAGAATGACAGCATGATTAACTGAATTCCTGATCACACATTCTTACTGCCTACAGACTATTCCCTAATCCCTTCACATCACTGCATCTTCAAATACGCCGTGGTGAACCCTTCCAAATTCCCGTCCATCACGTCGTCGATATTGCCGGATTCATAGCCGGTGCGGTGATCCTTGACCATGGTATAGGGCTGGAAGACGTAGGAACGGATCTGACTGCCCCATTCGATCTTTTTCATTTCGCCCTTGATGTCGGCCATTTCCTGTTCCTTGGCGCGCTCGCGCAGTTCCAGCAGCTTGGCCTTTAACATCTTGATACAGGTGGCGCGGTTCTGCACCTGGTCGCGCTCCGTCTGGCAGGAGACCACGATGGTCACATCGTCCTTCACGTAGGTCATGCGCACGGCGGAGGAGGTCTTGTTCACGTTCTGGCCGCCTGCGCCGGAGGAATGGTAGGTGTCCACGCGGACATACTTCATGTCGATTTCGATTTCGCTGTCGTCCTCCTCCAGCATGGGGGCCACGTCCAGGGACGCGAAGGAGGTATGCCGCCGGGCGTTGGCGTCAAAGGGCGAAATGCGCACCAGCCGGTGCACGCCCTTTTCGCCGCGCAGATACCCGTAGGCGTGGTCGCCGCTGACCTCGAAGGTGACGGACTTGATGCCCGCCTCGTCGCCGTCCAGCAGGTCCAGGAGCTTCACGGTAAAGCCCATGCGCTCACAGTACCTTGTATACATACGGTATAACATCGAAGTCCAGTCCTGGGCCTCGGTGCCGCCTGCGCCGGCGTGGAGGGACAGCACGGCGTCGTTGTCGTCGTACGGACCGCGCATGAGGGTTTCCAGGGCCAGGGCCTCGGTTTCCTTTTCCAGGCGCTCCAGCTCAGCGGAGATTTCCTCCACCATGCTTTCGTCGTTTTCCTCCTGGGCCAGCTCCATCATGGTGTCCACGTCATCGCAGCCGGAAACGAGGGAATTATAATGCTTGATCTTCCCTTCCAGGCTGGAGATGCGGCGGTTCACGTGGGTGGAGCGCTCCAGGTTGTCCCAGAACCCGTCGGCGTTCATTTCCTCGTGAAGCTCCTGCAGCTCCCGTTCCATGTCGTCGATGTGCAGCCCCTCGCCCACTTCCTTGAGCTGGGTGCGGAGCGCGTCGATTCGCTGGGTAAATTGGTCCAATGCTAAAATCATGTATCATCTCTCCTTAAAAGGAACATAGGATAATCAATACAGCTTTCTTGGATGGGGCTGGGGGAACCGTTCTTTGGCTTGCAAAGAACGGTTCCCCCAGAAAAACTCAATCCTCGTTCGCGCCCAAATTCCGTCCGCAGCAGTTTTTATACTTCTTCCCGCTGCCGCAGGGGCAGGGATCGTTGCGGCCCACCTTCTTGGCCACCTTCACGGGCTGCTGGGGCGCGCCGTTGCCGGACTGGGGCCGGGCCTGGAGCCGCTGGTTGATGCGGGCGGCCTGTCGCTGGGCGGCGGTGGGGGCCCCGCCCTCGGCAGGCTGATTGGTGCCGGTGACCTTCACGGTGGCCTGGCGCTCGGGGGCTTTTTCGATCCTGATCTGGTAGAGGTAGCGCACGGTGTCCTCCCGGATCAGGTGCACCATTTCCTCGAACATATCGTAGCTTTCCAGCTTGTATTCGTTCACGGGGTCGCGCTGGGCGTAGGCGCGCAGGCCGATGCCGTCGCGCAGCTGATCCATGGCGTCGATGTGATCCATCCAGCGCATGTCCACAGCCCGGAGCAGCACATTGCGCTCCAGCTTCCGCATGTCGATGCCCAGCTCGGTGATCTGCTGTTCCCGCTCTGCGTAGAACTTTTCGCTCTGCTTTTTCAGGAAGTCCGCGGCCTCTTCCTTCTTCATGCTGGCGAAGGAATCCCGGTTGGCTTCGATGCAGCCATGGGGTACGCAAAGGCGTTCCAGGTATTCGGCCAGGCCCTTCACGTCCCATTCGCTGTTCTTTTCTCCGGCCAGATACCGAGTGCAAGCTTCGTCGATCAGCGCGTCCCGCATGGTGGCGATTACGCCCTGCATGTCCTCGCCGCGCAGCACCTGATGGCGCTGATCGTAGATCACGCCGCGCTGCTGGTTCATCACGTCGTCGTATTGCAGCACGTGCTTGCGGATTTCGTAGTTGCGGCTCTCCACCCGCTTCTGAGCGTTCTCGATCTGTTTGGTGAGCATGCCCGCTTCCAGGGGCGTGTCCTCGTCCATGCCCAGCTTTTCGATCAAGGGCTGGATGCGCTCGCCGCCGAAGATGCGCATCAGGTCGTCTTCCAGCGCGATGAAGAACTGGCTGGAACCGGGGTCGCCCTGGCGTCCGGCGCGGCCGCGCAGCTGGTTGTCGATGCGGCGGGATTCGTGGCGCTCGGTGCCGATGATGTGCAGGCCGCCCACGGCCACGACCTTGTCGTGCTCCACGTCGGTGGTCTTTTTGTATTCGGCTTTCAACTCCTGGTAGTGCTTCCGGGCTTCCAGCACTTCCTCGGAAACGTTCTCGTTAAAGCCCGTGGCGGCCTCGATGATCTCCTCGGAAATCTCCTCCTGCCGCATGGTGCGCCGGGCCAGGAAGTCCGGGTTGCCGCCCAGCAGGATGTCGGTGCCGCGGCCCGCCATGTTGGTGGCGATGGTGACGGCCCCGTAGTGGCCCGCCTGGGCCACGATGGAGGCTTCGCGGGCGTGGTGCTTGGCGTTCAAAACCTCGTGCTGCACGCCCCGCATATCCAGCAGATGGCTGATGTGCTCGCTGACTTCGACGGACACAGTACCCACCAGGATGGGCTGGCCCGTCTCGTGGCGGCGGATGATTTCCTCCACCACAGCCTTGTATTTGCCGTTCTTGGTGCGGTAGATCACGTCGTTTAAGTCCTGACGGATCATGGGCTTGTTGGTGGGGATCTGCACCACGTCCAGGCTGTAAATGCCCTGGAATTCGCCTTCTTCGGTCTTGGCCGTACCGGTCATGCCGGAGAGCTTTTTGTACATGCGGAAGTAGTTCTGGAAGGTGATGGTGGCCAGGGTCTTACTTTCCCTTTCCACCTTCACATGCTCCTTGGCCTCGATGGCCTGGTGCAGGCCGTCGGAGTAGCGGCGGCCCACCATCAGGCGGCCTGTGAACTCGTCCACGATCACCACTTCGCCGTTCTGCACCACGTAGTCCACGTCCCGCTTCATCATGGCGTTGGCTTTCAGGGCCTGGATCAGGTAGTGGTTCAGGTCGTTGTTTTCGGGGTCGGACAGGTTGTCGATGCCGAAGGCCTGCTCCGCTTTCCGTGTACCCTCCTCGGTGAAGGTAACGGCCTTTTCCTTTTCCTCGATGGTGTAGTCCTCTTCGTTTTTGAGGCGGGATACGAACCGGTCGGCCCGCTCGTACATATCGGTGCTCTTTTCGCCCTGGCCGGAAATGATCAGGGGTGTGCGGGCCTCGTCGATCAGGATGGAGTCCACCTCGTCCACGATGGCGAAGGCATGGCCCCGCTGCACCATGTCCTTTTCGTAGAGCACCATGTTGTCGCGCAGGTAGTCAAAGCCCATTTCGTTGTTGGTGCCGTAGGTGATGTCCGCGGCGTAGGCTTCCTTGCGCTGCTCATTGTCCAGGTCATGCACGATGATGCCAACCTTGAGGCCCAGGAAGCGGTACAGCTTGCCCATTTCCTCGCCCTGGAAGGAGGCCAGGTAGTCGTTCACCGTGACGATGTGCACGCCCTCCCCCGCGATGGCGTTCAGGTAGGCGGGCAGGGTGGCGGTGAGGGTTTTGCCTTCACCGGTTTTCATTTCGGCGATGCGGCCCTGGTGCAGCACGATGCCGCCGATCATCTGCACCCTGAAGGGGCGCAGGCCCAGGGTGCGCTTGCTGGCCTCGCGGACGACCGCGAAGGCCTCCGGCAGCATTTTATCCAGCGTTTCGCCGCCCTTGTAGCGGGCCCGGAATTCGTCCGTTTTAGCGGCCAGCTGCGCGTCGGTCAGCTTTTCCATCTGGGGCTCCAGCGCGTCGATCTGATCCGCAATCTTCATCAGGGGCTTGAGCTGCGCTTCGTTGCCCATCCCCAGCATTTTCTTCAAAAAATCAAGCATCGGTTTACTCCTTATCTGCGTTCCTCGGCGCAATGCCGATTCCATACCACATTACGCCATTTTGTATTATATCACGCCATGCGCCGCCTTAGCAAGTCCGGGAGGAAATATTTCATTGGAAGGGAAATTCTAATGAGATTCTAACTGGACGAAAGTCCTGGGCTGTGCTATGATGGGGCAGAAAAAAATCGGGCCTTGGGCCCGATGGATACGGGAGGATGAGCGTATGAAGAAAATCCTATGTGGTCTGGTGCTGACCGCACTGTGCCTGACGCTTTGCGCCTGCGGCTTCACGGCGGGCGGCACCTACCCCAACGCTGACAAATACACCGTCGGCAATTTCACCTACGACGCCGCCAGCGTGGAGGCGGTGGATGTCAGCTGGATCTCCGGCCGGGTGGAGCTGATCGAAAGCGATGGCGGGACCCTGAGCGTCACCGAAAAGCAGGACGGCCTGACCGATGACCAGCTGATGCGCTGGTGGCTGGACGGCACGACCCTGCGCATCCAATACTGGAAATCGGGCTATACCGGCACGCTGAACAGCAACAAGAAGCGCCTGACCATGGAGATCCCCAGGGACATTGCCCTGACCGTGCACGTGACCAGCGGCGAAATCATCGGCGGCAATCACCAATTAAAGGAAGCGAACCTGTCCGCCACCTCCGGCGAGATCGAGCTTGGGGCGGTCAACGCTGACGCCGTCACCGTCGAAATGACCAGCGGCGGGCTCAAGGCCGGGCCGCTGCGGGCGGCAAAACGGATCGCCGTGAAATGCACCTCAGGGGAAATCAAAATCGATAACGCTATGGCCGATACTGTAACCCTGCAAAGCACCAGCGGCAAAATCGAAGCTGGGCCCATCGACGCGCAGGAATTCACCGCGGAATGCACCTCCGGCGACATCAAGCTGGAAGCAGTCAAAGCAGACAGTGCCAAAGTCAAAACCACCTCCGGCGACATCCGCCTCGGCGTGTACCAGTGCGGCGGCGTGAGCATTTCCTGCACCAGCGGCGACGTGACCCTCTCTCCCGTCCACGGCTCCGGCATGACCGTCGATTTCAAAACCAACAGCGGCAGCCTGAACGGCAAGGGCGGACAAAAGTCATGGCATGAAGCGATTGGCGACGGCGCGTCACCCGTGACCGTGAACACCACCAGCGGCGACTTGAAGCTGAGTGAAAAATAAAAGGCAAATCAAAACGGGACAGCCTGGTGGCTGCCCCGTTTTTTGATTGATTGATTCAGGGAATATTCCTTTTGAGATATTTGGTGACTATATATCCTTTGACGTTGCCAACCTGAACATAGGACCAGTTTTCTCCGATCTTGAGCAGCTCCACCCCCGTGCCGTTCGGCACTTTCATCAGGACGTTGTCGTTCGAGCTGCTGTTTGGAGAAGAACGAAGATATACAAACGTGCTGCCCTTATTCCAAACCACCCATTTATAGGAGGAATCGGCGGTGACCGAGCCGGTGGGCGTGGAGGGCGTGGCGGGCGTCATCGGAACGGAGGGGACAGAGACGGGCTTCGCCGTGGCCACAGGCGCGGGGGTAATGGGCGTGGCGGGCGTCAGCGGGAAAGAAGGAATCACGGCCGGAGTCACCGTAGGCGCAGGCGCGCTCTTGTCTTCCACATAAACGTAGGTGGACACAGCGTAGCCCACAATGCCGTTGTAGCGCAGCTTGGTCCAATTGCTGCTCTGCTCCATCACTTCCACCTTGGAGCCATAGGGCATTTGCGCCAGCACGTTGGAATTGTCCGCAGTGGAGCGGCTGTAACGCAGGTTCACATAAGAGCCATTGGGATGCCAGATCACACCCTGGGCGATGACGGGGCTGTCGGGCACGGTGGGCATCAGGGGAGAAGGATTGATGCCGTCGGTCACGGTCGCCACGTTCTGACCGTGGATATAGCCCTTCACGCCGTTGTAGTCAATGAAGCGCCAGTTGTCGGGATAGGTGAGCAGGATCTCCACCAGCACGCCGTGGGGCAGCTCCATGATGATGTTGCTCGCATTGTCCTCATTATGGGAGGAACGCAGCGTCGCACCGCCCACGATCATCTTGTACACGGGGTTGCCGCTCACGGGGGCGGAGGTGGGAACCGGCAGGGCGCCGTAGTAGAGATAATGGCTGACCATATAGCCCGTGATGCCGTTGTATTCCACCAGGGAGTACCATTCGTCGCTCTGATACACGGTCACCTTGGCGCCGCTGGGTACCTTGGCCAGCACGTTGTCCAGGTTAGCCGTGGAGCGGGAGGAGCGCAGATAGACGAAGGAGCCGTTGGGCTGCTGCACCGTCGCCGTGCCGATGGCCGGGCCGGGAATGATGGGGGTGTAAGGGGTGCCCGACAGGCAGTTGGTGAGTATATAGCCCAGATTGCCGCCGATCTGGACATAGGACCAGGAGCCGTAATTGGCCAGCACATACACCGGGGTGCCGCTGGCATAGCTGCCCAGGGAAGCCGCGGACTGCTTCATATCGGCGCGGAGCACCACCTTGCTGCCCGTGGGGCTGTACACGTACATGAGGGTGTACTGGGTGGGCACATAGGGCTGCGGCGTATAGGGCGTGGTGGTCAGGAACTTGGTCATCATGTATCCGGCATAACCGCCGAAGGTGACATAGCTCCAGCCGTTGTACAGATCGCTCGCGGACACCTGGGTGCCGTTGGGGAACAGGCCCAGGGACCGGGCGTTCTGGCTGGCATATTCGCGCAGGTGCAGCCTGCCGGAATTGCCGGTATTGATATACTTGGTCACCGCGCCGGAAACGGGAGGCACGGGCTGAACCGGCGTGTAGCCCTGGGCGGACAGATAGTTCAGCATCATATAGCCGTAAATGCCGTTTACACACACATATGCCCAGCTGCCGCTGCGGTTGAGCACGAGCACCTGGGTGCCGTTGGGGAACAGGCCCAGGGAACGGGCACTCTGGCTGGCGTATTCACGCAGATGCAGTCGGCCGGAGTTGCCGGTGGAAACGTACATGGTGGTGTTTTCCGTCACCGCGGCAAAGCTGTACTGGCCCGTGTAGCCGGCGGAAGGGCCGGTGTAAACGGGGGTGGAGGCGGAGGTGTTCATGGGGTAGGAATATTTGATCTGCCCTGACAGATCCTCAATATAATCGACGTACATATAGCCTTCCAGCGTGCCGTTGCCGTCGGGATCGGCTACATATACATGCGCCCATTTGCCTTCCACGCCGATGATCTCCAGCGGCGTGCCGGGCATGATCGTGGCCAGAACGCGGTATGATGAGGCGGGGCCGGAGCGCAGATTGATTCTGCCTGCGTCCGTGTTCCTGACATAAGCGTTGTTCTCGGCCATCACGGGAACGGCGGACAGGACAAGCGCCAGTGCCAGCACAAAGGCGCACAGGGAACGCAAACCCTTTTTGTTCATCTATCTCTCTTCCTTTCCTATTATAAAGATATCCATTTAATATGAGATTCGATCTCATATATTGGAATTATAGCACATTCTTCCGGAAAAATCTATCCCTTGCGGTAATGTTTCTCAGGTTTTACACTTCTTACATTTTTCCGAAATCATTTTATCATGAAACAGAACGCTCCTTTGCTTCGTTCTTTGAAAACAGCGGCTTGCCGTTACGTCCCAGGATATGCCGAAGGAATACAAAATCTTCTGCTTCCGGCTTTATTTCCCTCTGCTCCCTTCTTTTATACATACGATTGAAAACGCCTTTTGGTTGCATCCTTTTGGATTTTTTACTAACAGACTAAAACACTTATACTGTCATTTCCCCAAATCTATTGTTTCATCTTTTTTTGCTCTATCCTTGCGCCCGGCTGGGATAAAACGGACGAAGCGAGCATATAACATACATGAGAAAGAAGGGTGAAAAAACGATGAAAAGAAAAATGGCAAGCATCTTGTGCGCGCTGATGATGGCGTTGGTTCCTGTTCTGCCCGCGAGGGCCGATGGGCTGCCGGGCAATCTGTACATGTATGTCGAAACGGGAAACAGCGGCAGACTGCACCTGCGTTCCCGGCCGGACGGCGGGTCCGAATCCCTGGGGCTGTACCGCAACGGCACGCTGGTGCTGGTGGAGGGCTTTGCCAATGGCTGCTGGGCCGCTGTGCTGGTGAACGGCAGGCGGGGATATATGAATATGAATTACTTGTCCGGCAGCGTTTCGGACGTCCCGGCCACCGGAGCAGGCGTGCCCTATGTCTGCCCCGTCAGCGCGTCCGCAGTGCCCGTCTCCAGCCGACAGACGGCGGTTCGCCAGCAGGTATCGGGCAGCCCCGCGGGAACATTCAAGCGCATGTATGTGCGCACGTCCTGCGGCAGCCTGCACCTGCGGGCTTACGCCAGTCAAAGCGCGGAATCCCTGGGGCTGTATCCCAACGGCACGCAGGTCTTTGCCGCCGACCTCGGCAACGGATGGAGCTACGTGCTGGCAAACGGCCTGTACGGCTGCATGATGACGCAGTATCTTTCCCCTGATCCGCCATACAGTTATACTCCGGCGGCGGCATCATCTGTGATGCACCAGTATGCCTCTGCCGCCCAGCCCTCTGTTTTCTGCTATCCGCAGCCCACGCCTGCCCTGTACTGCGGAGGGTTTGTCACGGTCCGCAATCCGAACAGCTCGTTTGTGTACCTGCGTTCCTCCAAGGATTCCGACAGGCGGGACAATATACTCGCTCAGGTATCCGTTGGCACGCAGGTCACGCTGCTGGAGGCGGGGCGGTATTGGTCCCGGGTGCGGTATGACGGATTAGAAGGCTTCATGGTGAGCAGCTACTTAAAATAAAAAGTAAATTCAGGTCATTTTCAGCGGACGCTCAGATTTTCCGAACGTTCGCTTTTTTATGACAAAAATTTTCCAAAATGTATTGACATTCCTATGTTCCTGTGGTTTAATTTTTCCTGCCTTAAAGTTTAGTGATTCTAAACTCAAGGCTACGATCGTTCGTTTAGTAAAACTAAACCGATTCTAAAGAGAGGGGTGACGGCAGGGATGAATATCGGCGAAAAGCTGCGAAAGCTGAGATTGCAGCGGGAGCTGACCCAGGAGGAAATGGCGGATCGGTGCGAGCTGAGCAAGGGCTTCATTTCCCAGGTGGAGCGCGACCTGGCCTCTCCCTCCATCGCCACGCTGACGGACATGCTGGAATGCCTGGGCAGCAACCTGAAGGAGTTTTTCTCGGAGACCGACGACGAAAAAACCGTGTTTTCCCAGAGCGACATGTTCGTGAAGGAAGACGAGGAAACCCTGCGGGGCAGCATCACCTGGCTGGTGCCCAGCGCCCAGAAAAACGAGATGGAGCCCATCCTGGTGGAGTTGGGCGAGGGCGGCGTGACGGAAGAAGTCCTGCCCCATGAGGGGGAGGAATTCGGCTACGTGCTCTCCGGCACGGTGACGCTCCACGTGGACGGCAAGGCGCATAAGATCAAGACGGGGGAGAGCTTCTGCCTCCATCCCAGCGCCAGCCACTATATCGAAAACACCGGCAAGCGCAAAGCACAGTTTATCTGGGTTTCCACGCCGCCGAAGTTTTAATTCAGGTAGGAGGTAGGAAGTAGGAGGTAGGAGGTCTATCATGTGAGCTTGATCTACGAGAAAAGCAAACTGTTTTCAATTCAAATTGTTCGGCTTTATCAATATTTGCGAGATGAAAAGAAAGAGTATGTCATCTCAAAACAGCTTTTACGTTCGGGTACATCCATCGGGGCAAATTTGGCGGAAGCTAAATATGCTATGAGCAGAAATGATTTTATTGCCAAGCAATACATTGCGCTGAAGGAAGTTTCTGAAACGCTGTATTGGCTTGAACTGCTTTATCAAACCGATTACTTAGCCGAAGAACAATATTACAATTTATTGCAGAAAGCCGAAGAATTAAGGAAACTCCTTTCTTCTTCCACCAAGTCTCTTCAAGAACAATAACCTCCTACCTCCTACTTCCTACCTCCTACCTATAAACAAACTCCGACTACATTCAAAATGATTTAAGGGGGTTCCCGCACATGGAAGAACAGCGCCTGATTTCCCTGGAGGACATCTACAAGCAGTATGACGGCACGACGGTGCTGGATCATATTAACCTGTACATCCGCAAAAAGGAATTCGTCACCCTGCTGGGCCCTTCCGGCTGCGGGAAAACCACCACGCTGCGTATCATCGGCGGGTTTGAAACGGCGGATTCCGGCCGCGTGATTTTCGACGGCCAGGATATTTCCGGCATCCCGCCCTACAAGCGCCGGGTGAATACCGTGTTTCAGAAGTACGCGCTGTTTCCTCACCTGAACGTGCGGGACAACATCGCTTTCGGCCTGAAGCTGAAAAAGATGTCCAAAGATGAAATCGACCGCAAGGTGGATTATATGCTGGACCTGGTAAACCTGAAGGGCTACGGCAAGCGTGGGGTGGACTCCCTCTCCGGTGGCCAGCAGCAGCGCATCGCCATCGCCCGGGCGCTGGTAAACGAGCCCGAGGTGCTGCTCCTGGACGAGCCCCTGGGCGCGCTGGACTTGAAGCTGCGCAAGGAAATGCAGCTTGAATTGAAAGCCATGCAGCAGCGGTTGGGCATTACGTTCCTCTACGTGACCCACGACCAGGAAGAAGCCCTTACCATGAGCGACACCATTGTGGTCATGCAGGGCGGCAGGATCCTGCAGATCGGTACCCCCAAGTCCATTTACGACGAGCCCCAGAACGCCTTCGTCGCCAACTTCATCGGCGAAAGCAACATCTTCCCCGGCACCATGATCCGGGACGAGCTGGTGCATTTCTGCGGCGCGGACTTCCCCTGCGTGGACAGCGGTTTTGGGGAGGACAAGCCGGTGGACGTGGTGGTGCGGCCCGAGGACGTGCTGCTGGTGGGCGAGGACGTGGGCCAGGTGACGGGCACCATCAAGAGCGTCCTGTTCAAGGGCGTGCACTATGAAATGATCATTGACGCAGGCCACTCCATCTGGAAGGTGCATTCCACCACCATGCAGCCCGAGGGCAGCCGGGTGGGCCTGGCTGTGGTGCCGTTCAACATCCACATCATGCACCGGATGGAAGAAGAAAAGCCCCGGGAGGAAGCGAAGAAATGACCAATTTCAAGGTGCCCGTATGGGGCTACTGGATCATGGGCATCGGCTTCGTCGCCTTCATTGCGATGCTGATCGCCTACATCCATAAGAACCGGGGCTTCCGCCGCCCGGTGTTCGCCTCGCCGTATGTGCTGTGGCTGATTGTGTTTACCGTGATTCCCTGCTTCCTGGTGGCGTATTTTTCCTTCACCGACCCCCAGGGCAATTTTACCCTCGATAACTTCAAAAACTTCTGGGACAGCAACTACAACGCCCGCAAGGCCATTGCCCCGGAAGACCTGAAAATGTACCAGGACATGGGCCTGTCGCTGGAGGACCTGGGCCTGGCCCGGGACTCCATCAACATCGACACCCTGGTGTTTTCCCTGTGGATGGCGTTCCTGTGCACGGCGATCTGTCTTTTGTTGGGCTATCCCGCGGCGCACATCATGGCCGACCGGGAATTCAAGCTGGGCCCTACGCTGGTCATCCTGTTCGTGGTGCCCATGTGGATGAACTTCCTGCTGCGCACCATCGCCCTCATGAGCCTGCTGGAGGACGGGGGATTGCTGAACACCATCTTTGAATGGCTGGGCATTGGCAGGCAAAAGCTGCTCAACAACATCCCCGCCGTGCAGGTGGGCATGATTTACAACTTCCTGCCCTTCATGGTGTTCCCGATTTATAACGTGCTGAACAAGATGGACTACAAGCTCAGCGAAGCCGCCATGGATCTGGGCTGCAACAAGTGGCAGGTGTTCTACAAGGTCACGCTGCCCCTGTCCGTGCCCGGCGTGGTCAGCGGCATCACGATGGTGTTCATGCCCGCCGTGACCACGTTCTATATTTCCCGCCTGCTGGGCGGCGGCAAGGTGCAATTGTTCGGCGACCTGATCGAAGCCAAGTTCCTGTCCACCAGCCTGAACGAGTGGAACGTAGGCTCCGCTCTGTCGCTGGTGATGATGATCCTGATTCTGCTCTCCCTGGGGCTGCTCAACAAGGTGGACCCCGATAACGAAGGAGGCGGGATGGTATGAAATTCATCAAGCGGTTTTATCTGGGCCTGGTGCTGGCTTTCCTGTATATCCCCATCGTGGTGCTGATCGTGCAGAGCTTCAACGCGGGCAAGAGCCGTGCCAAGTGGGAAGGTTTCTCCTTCCGCTGGTACGAGGAGCTGTTCAAGGACCCCAACATCATGAACTCCCTGATCGTCACCCTGGCCATCGCTGTGCTGGCCGCCCTGTTCGCCACCATCATCGGGACGTTCGCCGCCATCGGCATCCACGCCATGAAGCGCCGCCCGCAGCAATTGATGCTGACGCTGAACAACATCCCCATGACGATGCCCGACATCGTGACCGGTATTTCGCTCATGCTGCTGTTCATCTTCACCCAGGTGGAGCGGGGCTTCGTGACCATGCTGCTGGCCCACATCACCTTCGACGTGCCCTATGTGATCCTGTCCATCATGCCGAAATTAAAGCAGATGAACAAGAACACCTACGAAGCGGCGCTGGACCTGGGCGCGACGCCCATGTACGCGCTGTTCCACGTGATCCTGCCCCAGGTGATGCCCGGCGTCATTACCGGCGCGATGCTGGCCTTCACCCTGAGTCTGGACGACTTCACCATTTCCTATTTCACCACCTCGCCCCTGGTGCAGAACCTGTCCACCCTCATTTATTCCCAGGCCCGCAAGGGCATCAAGCCCACCATGAACGCACTTTCCGCCCTCATGTTCGTGGCCCTGCTGCTCCTCCTGCTGGTGGTCAACAAGCGCACCGCGGAAGAAGAATGACGGGACGGAGTTCTCTGGGGGAAACCATTCTTTGGAGGCCAAAGAATTGCCTTCCCCTCGAAGGGGAAGGTGGCGCGGAGCGCCGGATGAGGTTTCCCCCCAGACCCACTTTCAAGAAAGCCAAAATGGGGGAAATGAAAGAAAAGCTCCAATGTCATTCTGACGGCTTGAAAAGCCGGAAGAATCTCCCTCGTCGTTCTCCTTATGCTGCTTTCCGTCAGGCTAACCCGGAAGGAGATCCTTCCTGACCGCTTCGCGGTCGTCAGGATGACAGACGATCCACAAGCCTGAAGAATATGCAGAGCATAACAAAGATATAAATATCCATCAGGAATTTATATAATCAACAATCACGGAGGTATGAAACAATGAAAAAAGTCATTGCGCTGACCCTCGCTCTGGTGCTGTGCCTGTCCATGCTGCCCCTGAACAACGCTTTCGCCGCTCAGGAAGTGGTGAACGTGTACAACTGGTACGACTACATGGATGAAACCGTGTTCGAGATTTTCGAGCAGGAAACCGGCATTCACGTGAACAAAATGTACTTCACCACCAACGAGGACATGATGGTGCAGGTGCGCGTCAGCCCCGGCGCCTATGACCTGGTGTTCCCCTCCGATTACTGCGTGGAGCGTATGATCGCGGAGAACATGCTGGCGGAAATCAATATGGACAATATCCCCAACATCTCCAACATCGACCCCAACCAGCTGAACGCGGACTACGACCCCGAAAACAAGTATTCCGTTCCCTTCATGTGGGGCACCGTGGGCATCCTGTACAACACCAAGCTGGTGGATGACCCCGTGGATTCCTGGAGCATCCTGTGGAATGACAAGTACGCCGACAGCATCTTCATGCTGGACTCCATCCGCGACACCCTGGGCGTCACCCTCAAATACCTGGGCTACTCCATGAACAGCCGCGACATCACCGAGCTGAAGGCCGCCGCCGACAAGCTGATCGAGCAGAAGCCCATTGTGAAGGCCTATTACGTGGACGAAACCAAGGACAAGATGGTGGCCGGCGAAGCCGCGCTGGCCGTGGTGTATTCCGGCGACGCGCTCTACGCCATGGAGAAGAACGACCGCCTGCGCTACGTGGTGCCCGACGAGGGCTCCAACATCTGGGTGGACGGCATGTGCATCCCCAAGGGCTGCCAGAATCAGCGTCTGGCTGAGGAGTTTATCAACTTCATGCTCTCCGAGGAAGTGGCCATTGCCAACGCCGAGTTCATCTACTATGCCTCTCCGAATTCCCTTGTCTATGAGAACGAAGAGTATCAGGAAGACATGGGCGAAGAGGCCATGGAGATCCTCTACCCCGGCATTGAGAACTTCAGCGAGCTGTACAATGCGTACGCCTTCCGCAATCTGGATCAGGACACACTCGATTATATCTCTGATCTCTGGCGCACGCTGAGAA
>ONRC01000057.1 GCA_900320085.1 uncultured Eubacteriales bacterium | reverse complement strand
AAGGCTTTAACGAAAAGATTGCGTGACCGCATTCGATCACGCAATCTATCAAAAAGGTTCTTTATCCACAATCATCCACTGGACTGTTTTCCTGGCGCTGCGGCCCCCCTGCGAGGGGAAGGCTTTTGGAGACGCCCTTCAAACGTTATTAGTGATTTAAAGTGCCCATTAAGAGAACACGAGTGAACGGTTATCAATCAGCAATCAATACCGATGAATAAAGAAAGGAATGATTCCCATGAACATAGACGCCCTGTTGCTCCAGGCGGAGCGCGACTGCCAGCCGGTGTTCGCCGCGCTGGAGGAAAACGAAATCAAAAACACCCGGCGGGTGCTTTCCGCGTTCCAGGCGGAGGACATCGCCACCCGCCACTTCTCCCCCACCACCGGCTACGGCTACGACGACATTGGCCGGGACAAGCTGGAAGCCGTGTTCGCCCGGCTGTTCGGGGCGGAAGCCGCCATCGTGCGGCCCTCCATCGCCTGCGGCACAGCGGCGCTTTCCTTATGCCTGTTTGGGTTGCTGCTGCCGGGGGATCATCTTTTGTCCGCCACCGGCACGCCCTATGACACCATGGAAACGGTGATCGGCCTTTCCGGCAGCGCGCCGGGAAATTTAAAGGAAATGGGCGTTTCCTATTCCCAGGTGGAAATGTGCGGCGGTCAAACGAAGATCGATGTGCAGGGCGTATTGGACGCGATGCAGCCCAACACCAAAGTCGTGCTCATCCAGCGCAGCCGGGGCTATGCCTGGCGGGCCTCCCTGCGGCCTGAGGAGATGAAGGACGTGATCGAAGCTGTCCACGCCGCCCAGCCCGACGTGTTCATTATGGTGGACAACTGCTACGGCGAATTTATCACCGACCAGGAACCCACCCATTTCGGCGCGGACGTGTGCGTGGGATCGCTCATCAAGAATCCCGGCGGCGGGCTGGCCCCCACAGGCGCGTATCTGGCGGGCACAAAGCGGGCGATCGAGCGCATCGAAGCCCGGCTCACCGCCCCGGGCCTGGGCCGCGAGGTGGGCAGCTACGCCGCCAGCTACCAGCCCTTCTATCAGGGGCTGTTCATGGCCCCCCATACCGTGACCCAGGCGCTGAAAACGTCCATCCTGTCCGCACGAACCTTTGAACTGCTGGGCATGAAAACCACCCCGGCCTATAACGCGCCCCGGGCGGACATCATCCAGGCCATCGAAATGGGCGACCCGGACAAGCTGATCGCTTTCGTGCAGGGCATCCAGGCCGCCTCCCCCATCGACGGCAGCGCCGTGCCCGAGCCCTGGGATATGCCCGGCTACACCGACCAGGTGATCATGGCGGCGGGCACCTTCGTGGCGGGCGCGTCCATCGAGCTTTCCGCCGACGCGCCCATGCGGGCCCCCTATACCGTGTATCTCCAGGGCGGGCTGACGTATGCCCATGGAAAGATCGCGCTCAGGACCGCACTGGAAAAAATGGAGAAGCGGGCATGAATGTGGATATTCACCCTGAAATCCTGCTGTTTTTTGACAGTCATCAGGCCTCACTTCCGCTGTTTCAGGCTTTTGAGGCCAAATTGTACAGCTTGTATCCGGATACGAAAAAACGTGTGCAGAAAACGCAGATTACGTATTACAGCAAGTACGTATTCGCCTGCGTTTCTTTCCTGCGGGTGAAGCGGAAGGCAGATATGCCAGCCCCTTATATCACGCTGACTTTGAGTTTGCCTTATCCGCTGGACTCAGACCGCGTTGCGGTCAAATGCGAACCATACCCCAATCGCTGGACCACGCATATTCCCGTAGGTTCTCTCCGGGAATTGGACGAGGAACTGTTCTCCTGGATCAATGAAGCCTATACGTTTTCCAACCGAAAGTGACTGTTTTTTCTGTTGCCAAAAACCTTCTGACACTGTATAATATTGGAAATCGCATCGTTATGCAAAGGAGGCCAATTTCATGAAGGCATTGTTTATCGGCGGTACGGGCGTAATATCCACCTCCATTTCCAGGCTCCTGGTTTCCCAGGGTTGGGACCTGACCCTGCTCAACCGAGGCAACCGGGCAAATGACGTGCCCGGCGCAAAGCAGCTCATCCTGGATGTGAACGATGAAGCGGCGGTGGCCAAGGCCATCGAACACGAACACTACGACACGGTGTGCGATTTCATCGCCTTCGTGCCCGCCCAGGCGGAACGGGACGTGCGCCTCTTCAAGGGCAGGACCGACCAGTTCATGTTCATCAGTTCCGCTTCCGCGTACCAGAAGCCCCTGTCCCATCCCGTCATCCGGGAATCCACGCCGCTTTCCAACCCCTACTGGGAATACTCCCGCAACAAGATCGCCATTGAAGAGCTGCTCATGCGGGAATACCGGGAAAACGGCTTCCCCATCACCATCATCCGGCCCAGCCATACCTTCAACTTCCGCTCCATCCCCCTGGCGATTCACGGCGACAAGGGCCCCTGGCAGGTGATCAAACGAATGATGGATGGCAAGCGGGTGCTCATGCCCGGCGACGGCAGCAGCCTGTGGGCCGTCATGAACAGCGAGGACTTCGCCCCGGCGTTTGTTGGATTGATGAGCAACGTCCACGCCATCGGCCAGGCCGTGCAGATCACCGGCGAGGAGCTGCTCACCTGGAACCAGATCATGGAATCCGTGGCCCGGGCGGCGGGCGCGGAATACAAGCCCTGCTATGTGCCCACCAAGCTGCTGATGGAAAGCAGGAAATACGATTTCACCGGCAGCATGTACGGCGACAAATCCAACACCGTCATCTTCGACAATTCCCTGCTGCACCGCCTGGTGCCCACCTTCCAGCAAAAACGCACCTTCGACCAGTGCGCCCGGGAGAGCATCGCCTATTTCCTGAGCCATCCCGAACTGCAGGTGGAGGACCCGGACTTTGACGCCTTCTCCGACGCGATGGTGGAGATCATGGACCAGGCGGCGGAGCAGGTCAGGAAGCTGTAAGCAGCGTGGAGAGTTGGGAGCTGAGAGTGAAGATTGATTTAGGTAAACACTGATTTATTCATCGTAATAAGATAATATACCAAATGATTGTAGGGGCGGATATTATCCGCCCGCACAACAGAAATGTAAGTACGCATGAAAATGCAGATACTGTAACGATTCGCGAAACTTAGCTTTTTATAAGTCAACTTCAGGAGCATCTGGACACTTCACGCTTCACTCTCCGCTCTTCACACTTATACAAGAGTACAGCAAAAGAACAAATCCGATCATTCTTCCCTCTTGACCGAAAAACGTTCGTGATGTATAATCAACCCCGTCATGCGAAGCATGCAGGAAATATCCGAAAGGATAGCCGAAGGAGTAACACTCTCAGGCGCTGGGAAACCGGCGGGACTGTGTGCGGATGACACTCTGGAGAATCCCGGCAAATGCACGCCGGGTGCCGAAGGTGCAAAGCCCGTTTGGGCCAATCTCTCAGGCAAAAGGACAGAGGCGATGGGTGGATTTGTGCAGCATCGTGCTATGCCCTGATATGAGAGAGTCTCGCTTCGGCGGACTCTTTTTTATTGAGGTAGGAAGCAGGAGGTATGAGGTAGGAGGTTTATATAGATCAATCACTTGTCAGCAGGCTGTTTGACAAAAAAGTGAATTCACTTTACACCTCCTACCTCCTACTTCCTACCTCCTACCTGACTAAACGAAAGGATCGTGACCCCATGGAGAACATCGTGCAAAGCATTGCGTCCATCAACGACCAGATCAACGGCGTGGTGTGGGGCGTGCCCGCGCTGGTGCTGTTGATCGGCACCGGCATCATCATGACCGTCCTGTCCCGGTTTTTCCAGTTCCGCCGCTTCGGCCACATGTGGAAGGAGACCATCGGCGGCCTGTTCAATAAGGAAAAGGGCATCCGCAAGAGCAGCGACGCCCACTCCATTTCCCAGTTCCAGTCCCTGTGCACGGCGCTGTCCGCCACCATCGGTACGGGCAACATCGCCGGCGTGGCCTATGCCATCACTATGGGCGGCCCCGGCGCGGTGTTCTGGATGTGGATCGCCGCCATCGTGGGCATGATGACCAACTACTCCGAAAACGTGCTGGGCATCTACTTCCGCCGCCGGAATGAAAAGGGCGAATGGAGCGGCGGCGCGATGTACTACTTGAAGGACGGCCTGGGCAAGATCACCTTTGGCGACGTGCACGTGTTCCCCGTCCTGGGCAAGGTGCTGGCCGCGCTGTTCTCCTTCTTTGCTATCATCGCTTCCTTCGGCATCGGCAATATGGGCCAGGTGGCGTCCATCACCGAGAGCATCAACACCCTGCTGCCCTATGATCCCTCCGTGGTCAACCTGGTCACCGGCCTGGTGGTGATCGTGCTTCTGTCCCTGGTCATTCTGGGCGGCCTCAAGCGCATCGCCACCACGAATGAAAACATCGTGCCCTTCATGGCCATTTTCTTCATCATTGGCTCCCTGGTCATCATTGGCATGAACATCGGCCAGGTGCCCGCCGCGTTCGGCGCGATCTTCGCGGGCGCGTTCAACTTCAAGTCCGCCGCGGGCGGCATCGGCGGCGCCATCCTCGCCCAGGCCATGACCTGGGGCTTCAAGCGCGGCGTATTCTCCAACGAAGCGGGCCTGGGCTCCTCCGTGATGGTGCACTCCGCCTCCAACGTGAAGGAGCCGGTGGTGCAGGGCCTGTGGGGCATCTTTGAAGTGTTTGCCGACACCATTATCGTGTGCACCTGCACGGCGCTGGTCATCCTGACCTCCGGCGTGGTGGACCTGCAGACCGGCGCTTCCATCTCCGGGGCCACCAAGCTGGGCCTGGCCGCGGAAGCCTTCACCAAGAGCTTCGGCCCCTTCGGCGGCGTGTTCATCGCCGTGGCCGTTTCGCTGTTCGCCTTCACCACCATCCTGGGCTGGAGCTATTACGGCACCAAGGCCTGGGAGTATCTGTTCGGCACCAAGAGCACCTTGGCCTATAAGATCGTGTTCATTGCCATGGTCGTGGTCAGCGCCACCATCGACGTGTCCCTGGCCATTGACCTGTCCGACACCTTCAACGGCCTCATGGCCATCCCCAACCTGATCGGCGTGCTGTTCCTGTCCCGGCTGGTCATCCAGATCACCAAGAACTACGCCGCCCGGAAGATCACCAAAACCCAGCCCGACTTAAAGCCCATGTATTCCGCCTTTGAGGAAATCCAGCGGGAGCAGGAGGCCCGGGAGGACTGATAACCCCTAAAAAACAAAAGGCATGGACTCATTACAGTCCATGCCAATCTTTTATTTCACCGCGTCGATCAGGTTCTTATAAAAGTCCACCGCGCCCGGCAGGCAGTCATATTGAATGTTTTCGTTCAGGCCATGCATGCCCTTCATTTGCTCCGGGCCATACACCACCGGGGCGAAGCGCACCACATTGTCGCAGATCTTCTGGTAATTCCGGGCGTCGGTGGCGCCGGTCATCACGTAGGGACTGCCCGCGCAGCCGGGAAAGGTTTTCGCCACGGTTTCCTGCACCGTGCGGAAGGCTTCGCCGTGAATGTCCACCGGCCGAGTATAATCGCTGGCGTGATACACCTCCATGGTCAGGTGATGCTTGTCCGCCAGCTTCTTCACGATGGCCAGGCTTTCCTCCATGCCCTGGTGGGGAATGAAGCGCAGGTTCGCGCCCAGGGTGGCTTGCTGGGGCATCACGTTAAAGGCGTCAGAGCCGCTTTGCATAGTGAATGCCATGGTGGTTTGGATCATGGCCCCGGCCTGGGGGCTGATCAGGGGCAGCACCTGCAAAAGCAGGGGCTTGAACAGCCACAGGTTGGTGAACACCAGCTTGAGCGGGAAGGAGGCATACGGGGCCAGGGTGCGGAACATGGCCGCCACCTCGTCGGGCATTTTCCGGCGGAACACCCGATGGGTCTCGATTTCATTCACAAAGGCGGAAAGCCGCGCGATGGGCGAATGCTTTTTCGGTGTGCTGGCATGGCCGCCGTTGGATTCGGCGGTGAACCGCACGTCCGCCTTTCCCTTTTCAAACACGCCGATCATGGCGAAATTGCCGTGGATGCCGCCGATGGGCTCGGTGATGATCCCGCCGCCCTCGTCGCACACCAGGTAGGGCTTCACGCCCCGGCGTTCCAGCTCCGCCACCAGCTTGGGGCACCCATCCCCCGCCCATTCTTCCGTGCAGGAGGAGGACAGATACACATCGTTCGGCGGCGTATAGCCCGCCCGCAGCAGCTCTTCCACCGCCTGGAAAAACGCCATCACCGAGCATTTGGTGTCCGACGCGCCGCGGCCCCATACCTTGCCGTCGGCAATATCCCCCGAAAAGGGTCCGTGGAGCCACTCGCCCTCGGCGGGCACCACGTCCTGGTGGCTCATGAGCACCAGGGGCCGGGCGGAAGACCGCCCTTTCCAATAATACAGCAGGTTGCCGTCGATCTCCGTTTTTTCCAGGCGCTCATGCACCAGAGGGAACAGTTCCTTCAGCACCTGATGGAAGCCCAGGAATTTTTCCCGCTGATCCGTATCGGGCTTTGATACGGTTTCATACTGGATCATGCGGGCCAGGGTCTTGCCGTAGGCCAGCGCCCGGGCCGGATCGGGCTGGGGCACGTAGGTGGATTTTTTCGATGGAATGAGCAGCGTGTGCACTGCCGCCACCAGCAGCAGCAAAAGAAGCAGCGAAAGGAGACCCAGCAATATCCACAGAACGATCATGCTCCCGCGCCTCCCTTTGCCTCCCGGCGGTACTTGAGATAGCTCAGGCCGATCGCCAGCGCGCCGCTGGGAATGATCATGAAGCTGGTGGAGCCGGTCAGGGAAGGCACCAGGGTAAACAGCACGGTCATCACCGCCAGGGGGATCATGGCCAGCACGGGGTCTTTTCGGTAATACTTATAGGCCATCGCCCCAAACAGGGCGGGCACCACATTGGCAAAGGCGGGCTGGAGCGCCGGGCTTTGCAGCACCGGCTGCAGGGGGATCAGCAGCAGCACCCCCAGGAACAGCACCAGGATGGTCACCAGGGAGGAGGTGGCGATGGACAGGGTGGAGATCACCTCGTTTTCCGGCGTGCCGGACTTGGCCCCCACCAGCTCCTTGGCGTTCATGGCGCAGGGGATTTTCATGTTGATCAGGTTGCCGGTGATAAAAGCCAAATAGCTGCCGCCCGCGCCCAACATGGGGGTATACACCAGAAACTCCACCACGCTGGACACCGTCCATACCAGGCCTACCGAGAGAAAGCCCCGGGCCACCGCGCCCATATCCGGCAGCGCGCCCAGGATCAGCCCGATCACAAAAGGCGCGCCTAGCAGCAGCACCAGGGAAACCACCGAAACCAGCCGGCCCAGAAAATGGGTCTTTTTCATATACGCGTCATAATACTGCTCACGGTTCATGTATGTCTCCCCCTTTCCTCAGTGACCGATCAGCACCGCCGCCAGCATGCCGCAAAGCATGCTGCCCGCGATGGAGAAGTTATCCAGCCAGGCCGCGCCTTTTTTCTCCGCCAGGTAGGTGAACACCCCCATCACCAGCGCCGATACCACCACCACCACCAGCGGCGTCCAGTCCCCCGCGAAGGAGAAGGAGCCCTGACCGGAAATGAACGCGCCCACATAGCTGCCGATATAGGCGCTCACCATACCGATGAACATGGCCGCCATGGCTTTATCGCCAAAGCCGCCGCCCGCTTTCTTTTCTCCGCCGCCCCGTTGGATTCTGTTCAGATACTTTTTGTTCAGCAGCGCGGACAGTATCATGCCCCAAACGATGCACAGGCTCATCAGCAGGGCGATGGTGGAAAAAGCCTGGGTGGTCATCTGATCGCTGCCCAGGGAAATGCCCAGCTGCTCCGCCGCCGCGTCCGCCACCTGGGTTTCATAATGCAGCGCGCCGATGACGGACAGCCGCAGCCACGGCCACGGCACCCCCAGGCTGCCGCTCAGAGCCAGCACGCCCAGCAAAATGCCAACGCTGGGCAGAACGGAAAAGGTGGCGCTGGCCGTAATGGCCCGCTTCATGCGCACGGTGTCCATGCCCAGGGCCTTTCCGGCCCGCCAGGCCCGCGCCATAAAAACCACGCATACCACGGCGATAAACGCCACGATCACACCGCAGACCAGATAGATGCTGGTGCTGTTCAATTGCTCCAATACCGTCATAGAAGAAACGCCTCCTTCGCTTTTCCGTGTTTTTTGTCAAATCAGCCAAACCATTATAGCACCGCTTCGCATTGCTGAAAAGACTTTTCCCGGTTCATTTTACGCACCGTTTGAAGGGCGGCACGACAGAGCGAATGATCCTGCTCGTCTGCCAAGCAGGGAGCAACCATGTTATATAAAAGAGGCAGGGGGACTTATTCAGCCCCTGCCTCTCCTTCACGCTGACCTTCATCATCCAACCTTGCGAACATGACGGGTCTCATGACCGAAGAAGGCTGTAAAACCGTTTCCAGAACAGGAAACCCAGCAGGATGATGGTAATGACGTCGGTGACGGCCTGAGCGGCCAGCACGCCGGTATAGCCCGCGATGGCGGAGGCCGCGGCAATCACGGCAATGAAGATCACGCCCTGGCGGCAGACGGAGGCAATCAGCGCTTCGGCCGCTTTGCCGCTGGCCTGGAAGCAGATGGTGATGATCATTACGCCGGCGGCCAGCGCCATGGTGACGATGTACCAGCGCAGCATGGCAACGCCGGTAGCAATGATGGCCTCATCCTGCAAAAACACGCTGATGCAGGGCCGGGCCAGGACGAAGAGGATAACGGTCATGATGACCGCCGTGCCGCCCACGGTCCTGAGCAGGAAGCGCAGCAGCTCCTTCAATTTATCATACTTCCCGCCGCCGTAGTAATAGCCCACGATGGGCGCCGCACCGAAGGACATGCCGGTCAGCACCAGCAGGATGATCATGCTCACCTTCTGAGCGATGCCCATAGCGGCCACCTGGTCGGTGCCGTAGGGCAGCAGGAAATGGTTCAGCACGATCAGGCTGACGCTGGACATGATGTTGGTCAGGGCGGCGGAAATACCAATGGCGACAATATCCAGCATTTCCTTGCCGGGGATCAGCGCTTTTCGCACGTCCACCGACAGGATACGGCTTTTTTTCAGCACCACGAGAAGCAGGTACACGTCGGAAAAGGCGTAGCCGATCACCGAAGCGAAGGCCGCGCCGAACGCGCCCCAGCCCAGGACGGAGATGAAGATGGGGTCCAGGATGATGTTGACCACCAGGCCGCTGACGCTGCCAATCATGGATTCCTTGCTCATGCCCTCGGCCCGCAGCAGGTTCATGTGGATGAAGTTCACCACCACCAGCGGCCCGCCCGCAGCGAGGGTCATGAAGTAGTCATAGGCGCTTTTCCGCGTTTCCCCATTTGCGCCCAGCAGCCCCAGTAGCGGGTCGTGGAAAATCAGCATCAAAGCGCCGATTACCGCGCCGGAAAGCAGCGCAGCGTAAAAGCAGAAGGAGCTGACCCGCCTGGTGCCTTCCGTGTCCTGCTTTCCGAACAGGCGGGAGATCAGCGATGTGCCGCCTTGACCGAAGATGTTGCCGAACGCCATCAGCAGCATGAACACCGGCGCGCACAGTGATACCGCCGCCACCAGGTTGGTATCCTGGGTGCTGGCGATAAAGTAGGTGTCCGCCACGTTGTAGACCACCGACAGCACCATGCTCAGCGTCACCGGCAGGGCCAGGGTGATATAGGTTTTGCGGATGCTGCCCTGCTCGAACAAATTCTGATTCTCCATGGGAATGACTCCTTCTTATTCAACAGAAACGATACGATGTGAAGCAATATCTGAAATAGTATTTTTCTTATGTCTTTCTCGGAAGGGAGGTCCAGGGGAAACCGCTCTTGGCATTCCCCTGGCAGGGGAAGGTGGCCCGTTGGGCCGGATGAGGTTTTTCAAAGAGCGGTTTCCCCCAGGAATATTCTATTTATTCCGTCACATGCGTCAAGTTTTGAATCCACTTGCCGGACTTGACGAAGAAATACCCGATGATGCACTTGATCAGGTTGGCCGCCTCCACCACGGCGAAGGCAACGACGATGTCGGCGTGAATCACATTGACCATCAGCAGCGCCAGCGGCACGGAAATGGCCCAGGTATAACCGCTGTCAAACAGGAAGGTGATGATGGTTTTGCCGCCGGAGCGCAGGGTGAAATACGCGCAGTGGGAGAAAGCGTAGAGCGGCATGGCGCAGGCCGTTACGATCAGAAGCCGGGTCGCCATGTTCCGGACATCCTGGGTGACGCCGCTGTAGGCGTTGGGGATCAGCGGGGCGAACAGCGCCAGCAAAATGCCCATCGACAACGCGCCTGCCACGCCAAACGCGATCAGCTTCCACACGTCGCCCTTGGCTTTTTCAAATTTTCCAGCGCCCAGCGCCTGGCCCACCATCACCGCCACCGCCGTGCCCATGGACATGTACACGGAGTTGAACAGATTGGAGATGGTAAACGTGATGCTAAGCGCCGACACCACCACCAGCCCGCACAGGGAATAAACGGCGGTGAGCGCGCTCATGCCGATGGACCAGAGCACCTCGTTCAGCAGCAGCGGCGCGCCCATGCGCAGCACCTTTTTGAACAGCGCCGCGGGTACCCTGAGCGTGCGGTAAGCCCCTTCGATAAACGTGAAGCGCTTATGGTTTTTGTGGGTGAAGCCCATCACGATGCCAAGCTCCACATACCGGCTGATGACCGTCGCAATCGCCGCGCCAACAACCTCCAGCCGGGGCAGCCCCAGATGGCCGAAGATGAGCAGGTAGTTAAATACCGCGTTGGTCACCACCGCCGCCACGCTGGCGATCATGGGCAGGCGGGTTTCTCCCATTTCCCTGAGGGTGCCGGCGTAGCATTGGCTGAGGGCGAAGGCGGGCAGCCCAAGCAGCATCACCATCAGATAATCCTGGCCGTTTTTGAGCATGGCTTCCGCCAGCGCGGGATCGCCGTCCCCCTGCAAAAACAGGGAAATCAACGGCCGGTTGAACCCGATGAACGCCACAAACGCCACCGCCAGCAGCACCAGCGATTCCAGCAGCTTGATGCGGAAGGTGTTCCGCACGCCCTCCATATCGCCCGCGCCGTAAAACTGCGCGCCGAAAATNNAAGTTCAGCTGGTTGGCGATGGACACGCCGCTCATCTGGGCGTCGCCCAGCGCGCCCACCATCAGGTTGTCCAGGAAGTTGACAAAGTTGGAAATGCTGCTTTGAATGATCACCGGAATAATAATGGCCAGCACTGCGCGGTAAAAAGCGCGGTCGCCGATCAGGGTGCTTTTCGCTCTGGAAAGCATAGATGCCATTCTGATTTCACCTCATCTGTATTCTGCGGTTCCTTTCCATTATATTGGAAGCGCAATTCTTGTCAATACAGGACCATGCTGATTTCTGCAATTTCGTATTTTTCAGTGTTTTTCACATAATTTGCGATCCATAGGATGAACAAACTGGCAACATGGGGATTCGTATTGCGCCACAAACGCAAATATGACCGCCACGCAACGCGGCGGTCATGTTCAATTTTCGATTGTAAACGGGACAGGCACACCGTTTTCCGTCAAAGATACGCAGATATGTCCTCTGCCCTCATGCGGCACGCGGCCTCCGGCTGTGCCCAGCACAGCGCCTTTCCTAAGCTGCTGTCCTGCTTCCGCTTCGATGCGTTCAAGTCCGCGATACGAGCTCTCCAGACCGTTTTCATGCCGCATCACAACGCATCCATCCCGGCAGGAAACCACCGTTCCCTCCAGCATGGCGCGCACCCTTTCCCCCTCCGCAGCGGCAAAATCAACCGCACGGTGCGCTTGCCATGAGCGCGTCCCAGGGAAATAAACGATTTCATCGGAGTATCCCCGTATGATTTCACCCGCTGTCGGCCTGCCGCAGGTTTCCCGATCAGGCGGCGGGGTTACCTGGGAAAGCCGCTGGCTTTGATCAGAAACAGCCAGACGGTCCAAGCTCTCGCCTGCTCTCTGCTCCCGCGTCCACGCCGCCGACAGCAGGATCACCCCCGCGCACAGCAGCGCCAGCAAATAATGCCCCCAGGATTCCAGGCCGCGGCGAAAACGTTTCAGCATACAGATTTTTTATTGGTAAATTCGCCCCAGCGCGGTATTGTCCACCGTCCGGTTCTGCAAGCCGGGAATGGGATTGGGAGCGGTTTCAGCGCGGTAGTCGCGGCCCAGCTTGCGGATGGCACGGTCGATGACCTGGTGGCTGGGCACGGAATCCACATTGGCGTTGACCGCCTTCTGGTACACAAAGAAATCGTAATCCCTGGGGAGCATGCTGACCGGCTTGAAGATTTCCTTTTCCGCCGTGAAGTCCACCATGTTCAGCGCGGCGCGCACATAGTCGATGTTGGGTTCAAAGTGGAAGGGTTCGGGAAATTCACCGCCGGGGATAACCTGCTGCCAGTCCTTCTTTTCATATTGTTTGAGCAGATCGGCCGCTTTGTGCAGATGCGCCACCTCCATCTGGAAGAAGTCCTCCCACACCTTCCGCACGTTCTGGTCGGTCTCGTCCTCCATGCAGGAATAATACAGATACGCTTCCACATACTGGTGCATCAGCAGCCCTTCCAGCCAGGTGCAGTTGGGGTCCAGGAGGCTTCCGTACTGGGTCACGTGCTGCTCCTCGATCATGCCGATTTCCTGGTACAGCCTGCGGCCCAGGTCGGAGGTGTAGAGATTGCACACGTTCATGTAATAGTTCATGGTCTGCTGCTCGGCGGCGGTGATGATCTGCACAGCCATTTTGTCAAACAGCGCTGCGTCGGGCTTGCCGGGCATGCACAGGGCGTCCATGGGGCAGCGGTGCTCGGAGATGGTGGGACGGCCCGGCATGATTTCCGTGTAGTCCCCCACCAGCTTTTCGGCGTACTGGCCGTGCTCCATTTCCATCAGGTCGGCGTAGCGGTACAGGTGGTCAAAGTCCTCCAGCAGGGCGAAATCCAGGGCGGACTTCACGTTCGCGCAGGTGACGCGCTTGGCCAGGCTCGCGGTCAGGTCAACGGCCAATTGCTCGTAGCCGATGGTGTGCTCCAGCACGGTTTCGTCCATGGGTTTTAAGCAGGCGATCTTCTTTTGTTGCTGCTGTTCCTGCCTTCGCATCATGGCCAGCTCCCGCCGCAAATCGTTGTTGCTTTCGTGGCGCTGGAACTGGTGGGAGTACCCGGCGGATTCAAACTCCGTGCCGTTCATGAGAATCACCCGCACGCGGGTGTAGGGATCCACCTCCATCTTGTCGTAGGAACGGGGATAGATACGCTGCCAGTCCATAAACTGCTCGGATATTTTTTCGGGCTTCAATTGAAATGGATTCATTGTGTTTCCTCCTTGCGTTTTCTTATGCTTGTTTTTCCCGGAGAAGGAAAAAAATATACAATGAATCATAAAAAAATCCTTACAGCCATGATACTGTAAGGATTGGAAATGCGCCATCAGGGACTCGAACCCGGGACACCCTGATTAAGAGTCAGGTGCTCTACCAACTGAGCTAATGGCGCATGAGGGGCAACTCGCGAAGCAAAGCATCTGAAGCCCCGGAAGCTGGAGCGGGTGATGGGAATCGAACCCACGTAGCCAGCTTGGAAGGCTGGAGCTCTACCATTGAGCTACACCCGCAAATGGAGCGGTAGACGAGGCTCGGACTCGCGACCTCCACCTTGGCAAGGTGGCGCTCTACCAACTGAGCTACTACCGCATAGGAAGTTTGGGGTGTTACTGGTGCGGACGAAGAGACTTGAACTCTTACGCCTCTCGGCACCAGATCCTAAGTCTGGCGCGTCTGCCATTCCGCCACGCCCGCAGGTAAATGTCCCCACCGCTTATACCCGCCGGACATTTCCGAAAGGAAATGACCCATCGGGGACTCGAACCCCGGACACCTTGATTAAAAGTCAAGTGCTCTACCACCTGAGCTAATGGGTCACAATGGCTGGGGTGGCAGGGATCGAACCTACGAATGAGGGAGTCAAAGTCCCTTGCCTTACCGCTTGGCTACACCCCAATGGCAGAAGCCATACAGGAAAATGGGGTGGGTAGTGGGACTCGAACCCACGATCTCCAGAGCCACAATCTGGCGCCCTAACCAACTGAACTATACCCACCATAAGCGGATGGACGCGCCTGAAGGGATTCGAACCCCCGACCCACGGCTTAGAAGGCCGTTGCTCTATCCAGCTGAGCTACAGGCGCATGTCGCCGCAAGCTGTGTCGAAGGCAGTTCACAGAGGAACCATCCCTGCTGACAGAAATGAATTTTAGCACAAATCATCATATCTGTCAAGCGTTATTTTTGCAATTTTTGAATTGTTTTTCTTCTTTTTGCCACGTTTGTTTTTCTGAAACGGCGAGCGGAATCGAGCCCCGCCCGGTTCCGCTCCTCCGTTCAATTCATATACTGCAAATACTTTTCCGCTTTTCTTCCAACCACAGCATAAGCCCGGGGTCCGGTCAGGATGCGGCGGGCGGCTTCGGCCACGTCGTCCAGGGTGACGGCCTCGATGGCGGCGATGGTTTCTTCGGGCGGGATGATTTTATTCAGCAGAATCTGGTTGTGGCCTAAGGCGCTCATGCGGTTATAGGCGCTCTCCAGCCCCAGGATAAAGCTGCCCTTGAGCTGGGCCTTGCTCATGGTGAATTCCTTTTCGGTCGCGCCGCCCTCCAGCAGCTTCTTGATCTCGATGTCGATCTGCTCCAGCACGGTTTTGGCGTGCTTGGGGTTGGTGGCGGCGTAGATGGTGAACTCGCCGCAGTGGGGATAGCTGCTGGGGCCGGAGTACACGGTGTAGGCCATGCCCAGATCCTCGCGGATACGCTGGAACAGGCGTGAGGACATGCCGCCGCCTAAAATGTTATTCAGCACCGCGGTGGGGTATACGTCCGGGCTGCCCATCTCATGGCTGCGGTAGGACACGCACAGATGCACCTGTTCCGTGTCCTTTTCTTTTGCCAGCTTGCGAGGCTCGTCGATCGCCACGGCCTGAGGAAACTCCTCCCCTTCCGCACCGGTCCAGCCGCCGAACTTTTCTTCCATCAGGTCCCTGGCCCGCTGCACGTCCACGTTGCCAGCCAAAGCCACCACGGCGTTCTGGGGGCCGTAATGGCGCTGACGGAACGCGCGCAGGTCGTCCGGAGTATAGACTTGCAGCTTTTCGGCAGGGCCCAGGATGGTCTGGCCCAGGGATTGTTCCCCGAACACAGCCTCCGCCAGCACGTCGTACACCACGTCCTCCGGGGAGTCCTCCACCATGGCGATCTCCTCCAGCACCACGCCCCGCTCCTTGTCGGTCTCGGCGGGGTCCAGGGCGGGATTGCACACGATGTCGGCCAGGATGTCCGCCGCGATGGGCAGGTCCTCGTCGATCACCTTGGCGTAATAGTTGGTGCACAGCTTGCTGGTGGCGGCGTTCAGGTGACCGCCGATAGCGTCCATCTCCTCCGCGATCTGCCGGGCGGAGCGCTTCGCTGTGCCCTTGAAGGCCATGTGCTCCATAAAGTGGGAAAGGCCGTTTTCGCCCGGCGCTTCCAGCATGCTGCCCGCCTTCACCCACGCGCCGATGGATACGGAACGCAGGTAGGGCATGGGCTCCACCAAAACGATCAGGCCATTATCCAGCACGAATTTTTCCATGGGTTGCTCCTTCTGCTGTCGAGGTTATTCCGCTTGGGAAAAATCACCGATTTTCCCCAGCACATTGCCAATACTATGGTATAAACCAGAATAAATCACCGGGTCAAGCCGGGTCAGGTCAATGGAGAAAGCGTCCTGAGCCTCCAGCCGTTCGTCGATCTGCACATTTTTGATGCGGCAGAAAAAGGTGGTGGAGGCGCCAACGGGCACTGACTTCTCCACTTCACATTCATAAACCCATGGGCTTTCCTCCAGCACGGGCACATCCACCGCAACGCCGCGGGAAACATGATAGGGGACTTTGTCCTTTCTGCCGTCCCGGGCGTGGTGGGTGCCAAAATAATCCATGAGCGGCAGGATGCTTTGGCTGACGAGGTTCACGCTCAGCCTGCCGGTGCGGATGACATTCTGCTTTGTCGTTTTCGTTCCAAACATGCTGACGACCAGCAAATAGTCCTCTCCCTCACAGGTCACGCTGACCCAGGTGATCGGGGCAAAATTATCGGTGCCGTCCTCGTTGTTCGTACCGATGATGAACGCAGGCTGAACGCACATCGAAAACTTGGGGGCGTATGATTTGCGCCGGATGGGGTTCATCTGGTTTTCCTCCTTGGAAAGGCAGAGATAAATTACACTGAAATAAACAAGGAGGAAACTGTATTAGCTTCCCCCTTGCATCAGGCAATTATCACAAAACAATTCACCTGCGTTCCCCTATTCGGTTTTCTCGGAAAGGGGGTTTGGGGGGAAACCGCTCTTTGGCCTCCAAAGAGCGGTTTCCCCCTAATTATTATCCATTACTTCCGTCCATCCCGGCGGGGCGGGCGGGTGCCAGCGGGGGCGGAGCGGGTGAAGGTGGGATTATCGTACACGATGTCGTTGCGAATCAGGTTGATGCGGCCCTGAGAGTCGATCTCGCAGACCTTCACTTCCAGTTCGTCGCCCACGTTGACCACGTCTTCCACCTTTTCCACGCGCTTGTTATCCAGCTTGGAAATGTGGATCATGCCGTCCTTGCCGCCGGCCAGCTCCACGAAAGCGCCGAAGTTCATGATGCGGACCACCTTGCCGGTGAACACGTCGCCCACTTCGATATCCTTGGCAATGCCCATGATCAGGCTCTTGGCCTTGTCGGCGGCGGCCTGATCGGCGGTGGAGATGAACACGCGGCCGTCGTCCTCGATGTCGATCTTGACACCGGTTTCGTCGATGATCTTGTTGATCATCTTGCCGCGGGGGCCGATGACCTCGCTGATCTTTTCGGGGTTGATGGAGAAGGTGATGATCTTGGGCGCGAACTTGCTCAGGTTCTCACGGGGACGGCCAATGGTCTCCAGCATGATGCCCAGGATGTGCAGGCGGCCCTTCAAAGCCTGGTTCAGGGCGCGGCTCAGGATCTCGCGGTTGATACCCTTGATCTTGATGTCCATCTGGATGGCGGTGATACCGTTCATGGTGCCAGCCACCTTAAAGTCCATATCGCCCAGGAAGTCTTCCAGGCCCTGGATGTCGGTGAGCACTTCGATCTTGCCGGATTCGGGGTCCTGGATCAGGCCCATGGCCACACCGGCGACGGGCGCGTGAATCGGCACGCCCGCGTCCATCAGGGACAAGGTGCTGCCGCACACGGAAGCCATGGAGGAAGAACCGTTGCTGCCCAGGATTTCAGAAACCAGGCGCAGCGCATAGGGGAACTCCGCTTCGGTGGGGATCACGGGCACCAGGGCGCGCTCCGCCAGCGCGCCGTGGCCGATCTCGCGGCGGTTGGGGCTGCGCAGACGGCCCGCTTCGCCGGTGGCGTAGGAGGGCATATTGTACTGGTGCATGTAGCGCTTGGTCTTTTCGTTGGACAGGCCGTCCAGCTCCTGCGCTTCGGACACCATGCCCAGGGTGGTGATGGTCAGGGCCTGGGTTTCGCCGCGGGTAAACACGGCGCTGCCGTGGGTACGGGGCAGCACGCCCACTTCGCACCAGATGGGACGCACTTCGTCCACCTTGCGGCCGTCAGGACGGATGCCCTGCTCCAGGATCTTCTTGCGCATGACCTCTTTGCCCAGGTAATACAGGGCGTCGGCCACTTCGCCTTCCCGGCCCGGGAAGATGTCGGCAAAGTGCGCCACCACGTCGGCGGACACTTCCGCGTCGCGGGCCTGGCGTTCCTTGCGCACATAGGTGGAATAGATATATTCGCACTTTTCCAAAGCGTATTCACGCACGGCGGCCTTCACGTCGTCGCCGGTGGTGATCAGGGGGAATTCGCTCTTGGGCTTGCCGATTTCCGCGGTGATCTTTTCCTGGAATTCCACCAGCTCTTTGATGAACTGATGGCCGTAGAGGATGGCGTCCATCATGGCGTCCTCGGAAACTTCCTTGGCGCCTGCTTCCACCATCATGATGGCGTCCTTGGTGCCCGCCACGGTGACGTGCATATCAGAGGCCGCTTCCTGGGCTTCGGTGGGGTTGATGATGAACTGACCGTTCACGCGGGCCACCACCACGGCAGCGGTGGGGCCGCCCCAGGGAATGTTGCTCACCATCAGGGCGATGGAGGAGCCCAGCATGGCGGGGAATTCCGGCGGGGAATCAGGGTCTACAGACAGGGTCTGGGCCACTACCTGCACGTCGTTGCGCATGCCCTTGTTGAACAGGGGACGCAGGGGACGGTCGATCAGGCGGCAGGTCAGGGTCGCCTTTTCGGTGGGGCGGCCTTCGCGCTTGATGAAGCCGCCGGGGATCTTGCCCACGGCATACTGCTTTTCTTCAAAGTCCACGGTCAGGGGGAAGAAGTCCACGCCCTCCCGGGGCTTGTCCGACGCGGTGGCGTTTACCAGCACGGCGGTGTCGCCGTAGCGGACCAGGCAGCTGCCGCCCGCCTGCTGGGCATACTTGCCGAATTCCAGGGTCAGGGTACGGCCCGCAAATTCCATTGAATACGCTTTGTAATCCATTTTTTCTCTTCTCCTCACACACACTCTGCTGCCGCTCTGCGGCAGCGCGAAAGGGGGAATCCTTCCCCCTTTCGGGATTCCCCTACAGTTTTTCCTGAAATCCCTTCGGAATTTCCGGGCGGAAAAACTGCAAGGTATGAAAATTTCTTTCGGTCATCTTCGTTCCCTACAGAAATTTTCAGTCCTCGCGGCGTACACGCCGCCGCTGTGGATCTCAGTCAAGGGGAGTTCCCCTTGACAATTCCCCTTTGTCCTCGCCAAAGGATGAAACAAAAAGCTATCGGCTGTCTTTTTATCCAGCCGATAGCCCCATGCGCATTATTTACGCAGACCCAGCTTGGCGATCAGGTCACGATACCGTTCGATGTCGGTCTTCTTGAGGTAGTCCAGCAAACCGCGGCGGCGGCCGACCATCAGCAGCAGACCGCGGCGGGAATGGTGGTCCTTCTTGTTGAGCTTCAGGTGCTCGTTCAGGTGGTTGATGCGTTCGGTCAGCAGCGCGACCTGCACTTCGGGAGAACCGGTGTCGTTCTCGCTGCGGGCATAGTCCTTCATGATCTGGGCCTTGAGTTCCTTATCCATGGTGTTTTCCTCCTTTTGGGCGGTGGCTGCGCCCATCTTCAATCGCCGCTTCCTCAGATACGCGTTGGAGCATCGCCATCCCGGGAAAGCGGTTCTAAAAACCACGCTCATCATTGTAACATGATTATCCCCGTTTGTAAACCATTATTTCAGATTTTTCCCGCAGTTTTTTCCACAGTTTTTTCTGCTTTTTTGCTTGACAAGACGCAGGAGGTCATGTATAATGGCATATGTAGTTAGTCATATCTAATTCCAATTCGGAACAGAATGACAGCTGCACCAAATTCTCCTCCTTTTCTTCTCCCTGAAAAAAGGCCCGCCGTGCGGCATCACGGCAGGTCTTTTTTCATGATTGCCAAATCGAACTATGGGGGCGTTTTATTATTTGATAGCATTCAACTTTTAAAAATGATAAGAACTTTGAAGAGGAACAGTTTGAAGCGTTAAGTGTCTTTCATCCAAGGTTACGGCTTTTTTTCATGTTCGCGCAAGGGTCGTTCAGCCATGTGCATCATATCAAAAAACGAGCGCAACGCAATACGCCGCGGCGCTGCCGCCAGCATTTTCCCCTGGGCGTCACCTGAACAAAAGCCGCCCGCTCCGGGCTCGGGCAATGTATTGCATCCTGTAACAAAAACGTAATGGTTTATTTACACATTTTTATCTGCTATCGTATATACTATACATGTTCTTTTCAGAACGATCCTCAATCTTTTTCAACACACACAAGGAGGAAAACACATGAAAAAGCTCGTTTCCCTGCTCCTGGCGCTGATGCTGACCCTGGGCTGCGCCGCCGCCCTGGCCGACAACGTCAAGATGGACACACTGACCTTCCAGTTCGTGCCCTCCAAGGATGCCGACGTCATCATCACCGGCACCAAGAACCTGCCCGAGCTGGTGCAGGCCGAAATGGCCAAGCTGGGCTATGACATCGGCAAGGTGGAAAATCTCCGTTGGCACCAGCTATGAAGCCACCGGCGAAGCCATGAGCGCCGGCACCATCGACGTGGGCTGGCTGCCCGGCGGCACCTACGCCATCTACAGCCAGAGCCAGGAAGTGGCCGTCATCCTGACCGCCACTCGCGCCGGCCTCAGCAACGACAGCGAAAACCCCGCCGACTGGAACGGCGTGGCCAACAAGACCCTGCCCACCGAAAACCAGGTGACCTTCTACCGCTCCCTGATTTACGCCGCCCCCACCGAAAAGGGCAAGGCCCTGGCCGCCAAGGTCAACGCCGGTGAAAAGCCGACCTGGGAAGAGCTGAACGACTGCACCTGGGCCGTGGGCAACACCTCCTCCTCCGCCGGTTACATCTACCCCACCATGTGGCTGATGAACAACTATGACGGCAAGAAGGTTTCCGACCTGTCCAGCGTGGTTACCCTGGGTTATGCCGACGCTTTCGCCCAGGCTGCCGCCGAGCAGGTGGACATCATCTGCTGCTACGCCGATGGCCGCCGCGACTATGAAGAACCCTGGAACCTGCCCATCGACCAGAAGGACGCCACCGGCAAGCAGGGCATGGGCCGCGAAGCCGCCATCTGGGACGAACTGAACGTCATCGGCGTGACCCCCGGTATCTATAACGACACCGTGGCCATCACCACCGCCAAGCCCGAAATCAACAACCCCGAATTCATCAACGCCCTGCAGACCGCGCTGATCAACATCATCAACACCGAAGAAGGCAAGGCCATCTTCTCCGTGTACAGCCACACCGGCTACGCCATCGCGCAGGACAGCGACTACGACGGCGCCCGTCAGGCTCTGTCTGTGGTGAAGTAATTTCAATGTCCTTTCTGCCCGGCAGATGCCGGGCAGTTTTTTGTTTCTCATCAAAAACAGAATCGGCGGTCAGCATTTGAAATGTTTGATCACGAAAAAAACACCATGGCAGATTTCCCGCCATGGTGATTCTTTTTACAGATTCGATTTGATTTTTTCGATCATTTCCGCGTATTCCGCTTCGCTGAGCTTGGTTTGTCCCGGGTTCATGGCGAACACGCCGCCCCACTCAAAGCCGTCCCGATACTTGGGTACCAGGTGGACATGCAGGTGGCAGCCGGTGTCCCCATACGCGCCGTAGTTGATTTTTTCCGGATGGAAGGCGGCGTGGATGGCTTTCGCCGCGCGGGCGATATCCTCCATGAAGGCGGCGCGCTCCTCCGGGCTGATGTCCACGATCTCGCTCACGTGATCCTTGTAGGCCACGATGCAGCGGCCCGGATGGCTCTGCTCCCGGAATAAGATGAGCTGGCTCACGGACAGCGCGCAGATGGGAATGCCAAAGGCATCCAGCAGCTCGCCGCCCATGCAGTACCCGCATTTGCAGCGCGGGGCTTCCTGTTCGGTCATAGTACGCACCTCATATCTTCAAAATTATTCACTTACAACTTCTGTTTTATGAAAAAGGATCATTGCATGAGTTCATCATACAGCGCCAGGTATTTGTCCGCGCTGCTGACCCAGGAAACATCCTTGCGCATGTTGCGCTTCACCATCTCGTCCCAGGCGCTGCGGTCATTGAAATACACGTTCTTCGCGTCGTTCACCGCGTCCAGCAGAAGGTTCGCGTCATACTGATCGAAGGTGAAGCCGTTGCCCTCGCCCTGCTCGCCGTTGAAAGGAAGCACGGTATCCTTCAATCCGCCGGTTTCCCGGACGATGGGCGCGGTGCCGTAGCGCATGGCAATCAGCTGGGTCAGGCCGCAGGGCTCGAACAGGCTGGGCACCAGGAAGGCGTCCGCGCCGGCATAGATCAGGTGGGCCAGCTTTTCGTCGTAGGAGATGTAGGCGCATACGCTGCCCTTGTAGATTCCCTCATAGTACCGGAACGCGTTCTCGTAGCGCGGGTCGCCGGTGCCAAGCACCACCACCTGGGTGTTGCTGTCCATCATCTGCTGGAAGACCGCGTTCACCAGGTCCAGACCCTTCTGGTCCGTCAGGCGGGAAACAAGGCCGAGCACCATTTTGTTTTCATCCAGCTCCAGCCCCAGCCTCTCCTGGAGGGCGAGCTTGTTGCGCTTCTTCTGTTCGACAGCGTTATTCACATCGTACTTTGCGGCCAGCAGCTTGTCCGCGGCCGGGTCCCACTGGCCCACGTCGATACCGTTCACGATGCCGCTCAGCCGCGGGCTGTGATACCGCAAATGCGCGTCCAGCCCTTCGCCGTAAGCGGGGGTCTGAATCTCCTGGGCATAGGTTTCGCTGACGGTGGTGATGCGGTCCGCAAAGGCAATGCCGCCCTTGAACATGTTGGCTTCATCCTCGTTCCATTTAAGCACGGGATAGTCGAACAAATCGTCCCGCAGGCCGGACCAGTATTTCAGGTGGGGAATGCTGCAGATGCCCTGGAAGCGCAGGTTGTGGATCGTCAGCACCGTCCTGGCCGCGCCAACGGGCGTATCCCAGAACTTGGTGCGCTTGTACAGCGGCACGAGGGCGGCCTGCCAGTCGTGGCAGTGGATCACGTCGGGCGCCCATTCCAGATAGTTCATAATCGCCAGGGAAGCCTTGGAGAAGAAGCAATACTTTGGAATATCCTCCCACAGCCCGGTATAGGGATTGCCCCAGTCAAAGAATTCCTTGTTCTCGACGAAGTCGTAGGTCACGCCGTCCATTTTTAGCTCCATGATGCCCACGAAGAAGGTGCGGCCTTCCAGCGTCAGATCCATCATGAAGGAGCCCTTGAATTCCATTTGATCCTTGTATTTCTGCGGGATGCAGGCGTACAGCGGCAGGATGACCCGAACCTCGCAATTTTCCCCCACCAAAGCCCGGGGCAGCGCGTACATCACGTCTCCCAGGCCGCCCGTCTTTACAAACGGATAGCATTCCGAGCCGACGAAAGCGATTTTGCGTTTCTTCGCCATGAATTTGTTCCTCCGTTTCATAAAATATTGACTGTCATTTTCCGATCTGTGAAGAAGCTTTGCCAGCTTTCTTGTATTTATAGTACCACGATCGACCTATTTTGACAAGCGTTATTTTGGATGGCGGCGGGGCGTACCCGATGCCCGGTTGTCATTCATCCGTAGACGGCCGCCTGGGTACAGGGTTGGCGTTTTTGGTAAACAATACGAGCCTGCACAGCTTATTCTTTCCCCTTCACCATGGTCAGGGCGATGCGCTTTTTCTTTTCGTCCACGCTGACCACCCAGACCTTGACGATGTCACCCACCTTCACCACCTCGGAGGGGTGGCGGATGAAGCGGTCGGCCATACGGGAGATGTGCACCAAACCATCCTGATGCACGCCGATGTCCACGAACGCGCCGAAGTCGATCACGTTACGCACGGTGCCGGTCAGCTCCATGCCGGGCTGGAGGTCCTTCATGTCCAGCACGTCGGTGCGCAGCACGGGCTTGGGCAGCTCGTCGCGGGGGTCGCGGCCCGGCTTTTGCAGCTCGGACAGAATATCGTTCAGGGTGGGTAGGCCGATGTCCAACTCCTTGGCCAGCTTTTCTACGCCGTATTCCTTGGCTTTCAGGGCGATGCCGGGCAGGCCGCCGTTCTTCACGTCCTTGGCTTCATACCCCAGGGTGGAGAGTACCGCCTTGGCGGCGTCGTAGCTTTCGGGGTGGACGGCGGTGGCGTCCAGGGGATTCTTGCTGTCCATCACCCGCAGGAAGCCCGCGCACTGCTCAAAGGCCTTGGGCCCCAGCTTGGGCACCTTTTTCAGCGCGGCGCGGGAGGGAATGCCGTTTTCCTCCCGGTAGGCCACGATGTTTTTCGCCAGCGCCGGGCCGATGCCCGCCACGTGGGAAAGCAGTTCGGCGGAAGCAGTGCTTACTTCCACGCCCACCAGGTTCACGCACTGCTCCACCACCCCGTCCAGGGCGGCGGTCAGCTCGTTCTGTTTCAGGTCGTGCTGGTACTGGCCCACGCCGATGGCCTTGGGGTCGATCTTCACCAGCTCGGCCAGGGGGTCCTGCATGCGCCGGGCAATGGACACGGCGCTGCGCTGGGTCACGTCGAAATCCGGGAACTCGGCAGCGGCCAGCTTGCTGGCGGAATACACCGACGCACCCGCTTCGCTGACGATCACATAGGCCACGCCCGGCAGGTCGGGCAGCAGGGAGGCGATGAACTGCTCGCTTTCCCGGCTGGCGGTGCCGTTGCCGATGGCGATGGCGGTGATACCGTATTTCTTCACGAACCCCTTGATCAGCTTCGCGGCCGCGGCCTTGCCCGCTTCCGCGCCGGGCAGGGTGAAGTGGCCCACGCCGGTGTCCAGCACCTTGCCGTTTTCGTCGATGACCGCCAGCTTGCAGCCCGTGCGGAAGCCGGGGTCAACGCCCAGGGTCACTTTGCCCTTGATGGGCGGCTGCAAAAGCAATTGATGCAGGTTCTGGGAAAACACCTTGATGGCCTGCTCGTTGGCTCGGTCGGTAAGTTCATTGCGGATTTCCCGCTCCAGGGAAGGGAACAGCAGCCGCTCCCAGGCATCCTCGCAGGCTTCCTCCACCTGCTGGGAAGCGGGGGAGCCGGGCCGCACGAAGGCGTTCTTCACGCTCAGCAGGCATTTGCCTTCCGGCGGGGTCAGGGTGACCTTGAGGAATTCCTCCCGTTCGCCCCGGTTGATGGCCAGGATGCGGTGGGCCGCCATTTTGGGCACGGGCTCCTTGTAATCGTAGTACATGGAATACACGCTGTCCTCTTCCTTGGCTGCCTTGGTTTCGATCACGCCCTCCCGCAGCAGCGTTTCGCGGATCTCCTTGCGCACCGCCGCGTCGTCGCTGACCTGCTCGGCCAGGATGTCCCGGGCGCCGGCCAGGGCGGCTTCCGCGTCGGGAACTTCCTTTTCTTTGTTCACATACTTTGCCGCCTCGGCCTGCACGTCGCCCTTGGGCAGTTGCAGCAGCAGCCACAGGGCCAGGGGCTCCAGGCCGCGCTCCTTGGCGATGGTGGCGCGGGTGCGGCGCTTGGGCCGGAAGGGACGGTACAGGTCCTCCAGCTCGGCCAGGGTCTGGGCCTTGGCCAACTGGACTTTCAGCTCGTCCGTCAGCACGCCCATCTCGTCCAGGGTCTTTTCGATTTCGTCCCGGCGCTTTTCCAGGTTCCGCAGGTATTCCAGCCGTTCCGCCAGCTCGCGCAGCAGCTGGTCGTCCATGGAGCCGGTGCGCTCCTTCCTGTATCGGGCGATGAAGGGAATGGTGTTGCCCGCGTCCAGCATTTCGATCACGGCCTGCACATGCTCGGGCTTTAATGAAAACTCTTTTGCCAAAATGGATACGAAGTCCATACAAATCCTCCTTGCGTCTGTTTCCGCAAACGCGGCAGGGTTTATTATACGGGAAAACCGGGAGAAAAGCAAGCGCGGCGCGATAAACGGCCAATGGACAGCCGCCGCTTTCAATGCCATACGCCCCCAGGCAAAGCGATGCCATGATCACCCGCAAAGCGCATTGTCACCCGGCGATTTGTCATTCTTGAAACTTTATATTGACATCGTGTCATTATTGTAATATACTCAGATTGAGGATACGGCATCATGGGAAAACAGGGAGGGAACGAATATGCCCAGAGGATCGGCAGCCTTGACCGCGGCCCGGAAGGAGGAAATCATCCAGGCCTGCGCAAAGCTGAATGAAACCATGAGCTTCAAGGAAATCACCATCAAGGAGATCGGGGCGGCCACATCCTTCACCCGCACGTCCATCTACAACTATTTTGAAACCAAGGAAGAAATCTTCCTGGCCCTGCTGCAAAAGGAATACGAGCTGTGGGCAGAAGCCTTGACCGCCGTGATGGAGCAAACAGAAACCATGCCGCGGGACGAGCTGGCCCGGACGCTGGCCCGCACGCTGACGGATCGTCCCCGCCTGCTGCGGCTTTTGTCCATGAATCTCTATGACATGGAAGCCAATTCCCGCCCGGAACGGCTGGCGGAATTCAAGGTCGCTTTCGGCGCGTCGCTGAAAACCGTGGAGCAGATGCTTGAAAAATATGTTCCCGGAATGGATCAGGCCGCCCGTCAGCGCTTCCTGTACGCCTTTTTTCCCTTTATCTATGGGATCTATCCCTACACCACCGTCACCGAAAAGCAGAAGCAAGCCATGGCGCAGGCCGGACTCCCCTATGTATATCAGTCGGCCTATGATCTCACGTACAGCTGTCTAATCAAATTGTTGGAGCCGTAAAAGGAGGAAATAGCATGAAGTACATCAGGTTGGGGCAATCCGATCTGACCGTTTCCCGCATCTGCATGGGCTGCATGGGCTTTGGCGATCCAGGCCAGGGCCAGCACGGCTGGACGCTGGATGAAGAACATTCCCGGGAAATCATCAGGCACGGGATCGAATTAGGCGTCAACTTCTACGATACCGCTATCGCCTATCAAAGCGGCACCAGCGAGCAATATGTGGGCCGGGCCCTGCGGGACTTTGCCAGGCGGGACGAAGTGGTGGTGGCCACCAAATTCCTCCCCCGCACGCAGGACGAGATTGAAGCCGGCGTCAACGGACAAACGCACATTGAACGCATGATCAACACGAGCCTGCAAAACCTGGGTATGGATCATGTGGACCTGTATATCTATCACATGTGGGACTGGCAAACGCCGATTGAAGATATTCTGGATGGTCTGAATCGCGTGGTGAAAGCAGGCAAAGCGCGTTACATCGGCATCTCCAACTGCTACGCCTGGCAGCTGGCGAAGGCAAACGCCCTGGCGGAAAAAGAAGGCTGGGCGAAATTCATCTCCGTCCAGGGGCATTACAACCTGATCTTCCGGGAGGAGGAGCGGGAAATGGTGCCCTATTGCCGGGAGGAAGGAATTGCCCTGACACCCTACAGCGCCTTGGCGGCGGGCAGGCTTTCCCGCAAACCCGGCGAAACCTCGGCCCGGCTTGAAAAGGACGCATATGCCAAATTCAAGTACGACGCCACCGCCCAGCAGGATGGCATCATCATCGACCGCGTGGCTGAGCTGGCGGACAAGCGCGGCGTATCCATGACCGAAATTTCCCTGGCCTGGCTGCTGACCAAGGTGACCGCTCCCGTGGTAGGGGCGACCAAATTCCACCACATCGAAGGCGCGGCGAAAGCCACCGAATTGGAGCTGACGGAGGAAGAAATCGCTTATCTGGAAGCGCCTTATGTGCCCCATGCGCTGGCAGGCGTGATGGCGCAGAACAAACCGGCCATCGTCAAGGAAAAACGTGTTTGATCCATCGGGACGTTTTAAATGATGATAAAACGATGAAGCGTAACTGACTCTTTCATCAAAAATTGCCTATTCCCAATCCGGGAATAGGCAATCTGTTTTTTGGCCTGAGAACGCCGGGAGCGTTATTTATCCGCTTCTTCCCCGTTCAGGCGGAAGAAAACGATCTCGGGTTCCTCGCGCGTAAACTGGGAATTCCAGCTCAGCACGGGCGCGTCGTTTTCGTCGGCCAGAAGCATCAGGCGGCCGCTCAGGTTTTGCTGGACAGGCTCGCTCAGGTCCGCTTCTTCGCTGTCGGTGATGGGCAGGTCGTACAGCGCGCCGTCGTCGTACAGGAAAGCGTTCAGCTCGCAGTCATAGTGCAGCGTCATGCGGAACAGATACGCGCCGTGGGTCATGGGCGAAACGATTTCGGCGGTCAGAGCGCCTTCGTCGTTCGTGCCGATGGTCATTTGGGTGAACTGAGTTTCCTGTTCACGCCATTCGCCGATGCAATACGCAGCCAGCTCTTCATCGGTCGGGGAGGCGGTATAGGAGCCGCCGGTCACTTCCTGAATCTTGCCGTCCTTCACCAGCAGGTCAAAGGTGTGCGCCTGGTCGCAGGCAATGCCGCTGAAATGATGGACCGCCACGGCCATTTCCCCGTCCCCCACGGGATCATAGCGCACTTCAAACGCCCCGTTTTCCAGCCGCGCGTACGCCAGCTTCACGATGGAATCATTCTGAGCCATATCGTCGGCCACCCATTCTCCGGTTTCATTTTCCTGAACGGGAATGCGCACGATATAGCTGCCATCCTCGATGCGGCCCACGATCGTGTCCGTCAGGGGAATGGCGTCCCAGCCGTAGTCCTGATAGGCGGTAATGTCCAGGCCGTTGGCGTTCACATAGTCCTGAATGAACCGGGTGCGGACGCCCTTCAGCGGTTCTTCAGATACATCCTGGGTATGGAAGTAAGCGTTTTCCAGTTCCGCGTCGCCGTCAGCGAAACGCTTAATGTCCTTGGCGTAGTCATCGCCGTCCCCGGCAGTTTCCAGGGCCACGGCTTCCCAGCAGTCATCCTTCTTTTCCAGCGTCATCACGCCGGGATATTCCCCGCCGGAAATGCACTCCAGCACGTGATCCTTTTCCACATAGTTGAGCACCCAGAAGTTGCCGTACACCAGGGTATGGGTGTCATCCTGGAAGACGGTTTTCAGGATGACCGGCGCGGGGATGGTCACAGCGCCGTCCTCCAGCAGGTAATCTTTTCCCTTTTCCACCATGCAGGCCGTCACTGCGGCTTCGATGGGGTCATTGCCTGGATAGACGTAAGCGGGAAGGCCGGTGTTTTCCGAAAGCGCCGCGCCTGCGAATGTCATGCAGGCAATCAATACAATAACGATCAGTTTCTTCATCAGAGTTCAATCTCCTTCCATCATGGGATTTGGCTGCAGGCACTTTTTTGCCCTGCACAGATATATACGAAGCAGAAATCCATATGGCTGCATTCTGCGAAAAAATTTCATGCAAAAAGCCGCGCCAGAATCCGGACGCGGCTGAGGAATCATTTTTCGGGGTTATTCGGCGGGCACCTGGAACACGGGAGCGAAGCCGCTGTTCACGATCAGGTCGTACACCTTCTGGGTGTAAACGGTCTTTTCCAGGGCCTTCACAAAATCCGCCTCGGCGTTTTCGGGCTTCACGGCGAAGATGTTCACATAGGCCTCGGCGGCCTGGCTGCCGGGCTGTTCAAAGTACACGGCGTCCTTGCCGGGAATCAGGCCGGCCAGGGAAGCGTTGTTGCCGTTGATGACCACGAAGGCCGCGCCGTCGCGCATGGTGGGGGCCAGCTCAGCGTTGGCTTCCTGGAATTCCAGGTTCTTGGGATTCCCGATATCGAACTTGGTCACAACGCTCTCCAGGGTGGTGCCTTCGGGCAGGGTCACCAGGCCGGCGTCCGCCAGCAGGATGAAAGCGCGGGTCATGTTCACGGGGTCGTTGGGCACAACGATGATGTCGCCTTCGGCAATTTCATCCAGGCTGCTCTTGGTGCCGGGATAGAGGCCCATGGGCTCAAAGTGGGTGGGCACAACATAGACCAGCTTCTGATCCGCCTGATTGTTGGCGTCCATATCAGCGTTGTACTGATTCAGGTAGGGGATATGCTGGAAGAAGTTCGCCTGGGTGTCACCCGCGGCGGTGGAGGGATTTTCCACCAGGTAGCCTTCGTTCACTTCGATTTCCAGTTCAAAACCCAGCGCGGCCAGATCGTCCTTGATCAGCTCCAGCACTTCAGCATGGGGATTGGGGGTGGCGATGATCTTGAGGGGTTCGGCCAGGGCAATTACCGTGCCAAGAGACAGCGCCAGGGCAAGCAGGATCGCAACTACCTTTTTCATGATAAAGCCTCCTAAATCAATCATTTTATATTCAAGCATACGCTTAAATAACTGATTTACCGGATCCGATGATCCTTCTTCCGGGACAGGGACGTGCCCGCCACCGTGATCACCTGCACCAGCACCACCAGCATGATGCTGGCCGCGTACATGATATCGTACTGCCGATAGGACAGCCCGTAGGTCACCGCCGTGGCGCCCAGGCCGCCGCCCGCCGCCACACTGGCCATGGTGGTATAGCCCAGGATGGTGGTCATGCAGATGGAAAAGCCGTTGATCAGGGAGGGCTTGGCCTCCGGCAGCAGCACCTTCCAGATGATCTGCCAGGTGGTAGAGCCCATGGCCTTGGCGGCCTCGATCACGCCGCCGTCCACCTCCATCAGGCTGCTTTCCACCATGCGGGCCACATACGGGAACGCGCTGATGGTCAGCGGGAAGGAGATGGTCATGGTGCCCGTCATGCGGCCGGTCACGGCCAGGGTCACATTCAGAAGCATCACCAGCAAAATGATGAAGGGAATGGAGCGCAGGAAATTGATGATGGTGCCCAGCACCATATTGAATTTGGGCAGGGGCTTGATGCCGCCCTTGCGCGTAACCACCAGCAGTACGCCCAGGGCAATGCCGATGATGTAGGAAAGGAGCGTGCTGAGCACGGTCATATAAATCGTTTCGCCCAGCGCGGGCCACAGGATTTTCCAGGAGCGCTGGTACACGAAGCCAAACACCGTTTTATACAGGAAATCGCCCAGCCCGTTCCAGCCGTCCATGCACAGCTTATACGGTGCCTGCCAGAATACATGCGACCAATTCATCACTGCCGCACCTCCTTCACCGTCAGGCCCTGATCGGCCAGATACTGGATCACCTGCAGCCGCACCAGCGGATCGTCGGGCGATTCAATGAGCATTTGACCGTAGGGCTTGCCGTTGATGGGCTTGATGTCGGCAGAGAGGATGTTCACGTCCACGCCGCAGCTTTTCACCAGCCCGGCGATAATGGGCATGCCCTCCTTGCCCCCGTCAAACACCACGCGCAGGGCGGGCACGTCAGCCACCGTGTCTTCCTCATCGGAGGACAGGATGCCGAACAGGCGCTTGCCAGCGGCGGAGCGGGTGTGGACAAACACATCGTCCACCGTGCCTTCCTCGGCGATGCGGCCCCCGTCCAGGATGGCGACCCGGTTGCAGATCTGGCGGATGACCGCCATCTCGTGGGTGATCAGCACCACCGTGATGCCCAGACGCTGGTTGATGCCCTGGAGCAGGGTCAGGATGGATTGGGTGGTCATGGGGTCCAGCGCAGAGGTGGCCTCGTCGCACAGCAGCACCTCCGGATCGGAAGCCAGGGCGCGGGCAATGGCCACGCGCTGGCGCTGGCCGCCGGACAGCTGGATGGGATAGGCGTCGGCCTTGCCGTCCAACCCCACGAGCTTGAGCAGCTCCTTCACCCGCTCGTTGGCCTTCGCCTTGGGCACCCCGGCGATTTCCAGGGGGTAGCGAACGTTGCGGGCCACGGTTTTCTGCATCAGCAGGTTGAAGCTCTGGAAGATCATGCTCACCTTGCGGCGCATGGTCATCAATTGTTTATTGTTCATGGCCAGGATGTTCTGGCCGTCGATCAGGATCTGGCCGTCGGTAGGCGTATCCAGCCGGTTCAGGCAGCGGATCAGGGTGGATTTGCCCGCCCCGCTCATGCCGATGATGCCGTAAATCTGCCCCCGGTTGATGGTCAGGTCGATGCCGTCCAGGGCCACCACCTCGCCGCCCGGCACCTGATACACCTTCCGCAGGTTCTTCACCTCGATCAGCGGCGTTTCAGCGGCGGGCGTTTCCAGTATGGGATTTGCTTCTGACAATTGCTTCTTCTTCCTTTCCGGGGGAAACCTCTCTTTGAAGGCCAAAGAGAGGTTTCCCCCAGGCCCCTTCCGAGAAAGCCGTAACAGACCGTTTACGGCAAAGCGGATTCCCCTTTCCCTGTCCTTATGAAAAAAGCCGCCGCGCATATCTGCGAAGCGGCGCAAGCAACAAAAGCGTATGTCAAGCGGCGCGGCGCAAACAGCGCAAGGAAACCCTTCCGCACCAGGACATTCGGCTGTTTTCCCTTTGCTTCATGGGGTTTCCTCCCTTCCCGGCATCCTCGCCTCTTGTTGGTATGTATTATAAAAGATCGGCCTTTTCGTGTCAAGGGTTCGGGGATTACGAGAATTGTATTGCGTGTTATAGGATGAAGCTATAAGGGAGGATAACTAAAGAGTGCAGAATACAGAGTTCAGAGTACAGATGATTCTTGTATCCTATAGACGTTTTGATTCGTTGATCGACTTTTTCAATCTGAACCCTATACACTGCACTCTGCGCTCTCATTCTCTTACTCCTCCAGTTCCCTGCACTGCTGCAAGAGCTGGATGATCGGCAGATGCTGAGGACACGCGCCTTCGCACTGGCCGCACTGGATGCAGTCGCTGGCCTTGCCCCGGCCATGGGTGACGATGGTGTATTCCCGCACGGTGCGGAAACGGGGGCTGCCCTTCTTGCGGTTCTCCACGTTGAAGATTTCTGGAATGGGAATGTTCATAGGGCAGCCCTTGGTGCAGTAATGGCAGGCGGTGCAGGGGATGGATTTGTCCGCGTCCAGGGCGGCCTGGGCCTGGTGGATGACATCCATTTCCGCGTCGGACAGGGGCTTAAAATCCTGCATGAAGCTCAGATTGTCTTCCATTTGGGCCAGACTGCTCATGCCGCTGAGCACCACCATCAGGTTGTCCAGCCCCGCCGCGAAGCGCAGCGCCCAGCTGGCGCAGGAGGCGTCGGGGTTGGCCGCTTTCAAAATCTCCTTCACCGTCGGGATGGGATCGGCCAGGATGCCGCCCTTCACCGGCTCCATGATGACCACGGGCTTGCCGTGGCGCTTGCAGATTTCCCAGTTGCGCCGGGAGGCCACACCGGGGTTTTCCCAGTCGGCGTAGTTGATTTGCAATTGCACGAACTCCGCGTCAGGGTGCTCCGTGAGCAGCTCCTCCAGCAGGTCGGGATCGGCGTGGAAGGAAAAGCCCCAGTGCCTGATCAGGCCCTTTTCCTTCTGCTCCTTCACGAAGTCCCAGATGCCGTACTTGTCATACAGATCCTTGTTGGAGCGCTGAATCGCGTGGAGCAGGTAATAATCGAAATACCCCGCGCCGGTGCGTTCCAGACTGGTATAAAACTCCTGCTTGGCGCTTTGCTCGTTCTTTTCCGGGGCCATGAAGGCATTCAGCTTGGTCGCCACGGTGTAGGCATTGCGGGGATACCGGTCCGACACCGCCGCCTTGAAGGCTGCTTCGCTGGCCCCCTGATCGTATACAAACGCCGTGTCAAAATAGGTTCCGCCCGCGGCGATAAACTTATCCGCCATCTGGGCGGTCTGGGGCACGTCGATGGTGCCGTCCGCATTCTTGGGCAGGCGCATCAGGCCAAAGCCCAGCTTAAAGGTTCCCGCGTCCAAATATCCGCTCATGATCTTGCCTCCTCCGTGCGTCATGAAAACCCCGTCCCCCACGGGCACCCCGCAGGAGTCAGCCGCTTGTTCCGGGTACAGGGATATAATTCGTCACGCGATATCAAATTCCTGCAAAAAACAGCCGGGACGGCTGACTTTTCGTCCTGTCTCCCCCGCCTATTTTTTTATTGACCCACGCTGGGGTTTGTGCTATTATGTATATGGGAGAGGTTGGGTATTCCGGCTCTCCTGACCAATCATTATTCCTATTCCATATTTTTCAGAAAAGGGGTTTTTCACATGGGCAACATCGATCTGACCAGGTATGGCATCACCGGCACCAAGGAAATCGTGTACAATCCCTCCTATGAACTGCTGTATAAGGATGAAATGGATCCTTCCCTGACCGGCTTTGACAAGGGCCAGGAAAGCGAACTGGGCGCTGTGAACGTAATGACCGGCATCTACACCGGCCGTTCCCCCAAGGACAAGTACATCGTCATGGACGAAAACAGCAAGGACACCGTGTGGTGGACCAGCGACGAATACAAAAACGACAACCACCCCATGACCGAAGAAACCTGGAAAGTGGTCAAGAAGCTGGCCCAGGAGGAACTGAGCGGCAAAAAGCTGTACGTTGTGGACGCGTTCTGCGGCGCCAACAAGGACTCCCGCATGGCCGTGCGCTTCATGATGGAAGTGGCCTGGCAGGCTCACTTCGTGCGCAACATGTTCATCAAGCCCACCAAGGAAGAAGAAGAATCCTTCCAGCCCGACTTCATCGTGTACACCGCCTCCAAGGCCAAGTGCGCGCAGTATAAGGAACTGGGCCTGAACAGCGAAACCGTGGTGGCCTTCAACGTCACCAGCCGGGAGCAGGTGATCCTGAACACCTGGTACGGCGGCGAAATGAAGAAGGGCATGTTCTCCATGATGAACTACTACCTGCCCCTCAAGGGCATGGCGTCCATGCACTGCTCTGCCAACACCGACATGAAGGGCGAAAACACCGCCATCTTCTTCGGCCTCTCCGGCACCGGCAAGACCACCCTGTCCACCGATCCCAAGCGCCTGCTGATCGGCGACGACGAGCACGGCTGGGACGACAACGGCGTGTTCAACTTTGAAGGCGGCTGCTATGCCAAGGTCATCAACCTGGATAAGGATTCCGAGCCCGACATCTACAACGCCATCCGCCGCGACGCGCTGCTGGAGAACGTGACGTTGGACAAGGACGGCAAGATCGACTTCGCCGACAAGTCCGTCACCGAAAACACCCGCGTTTCCTATCCCATCGAGCACATCGAAAAGATCGTCAAGAACGTGCGGCCCACCTCTTCCGGCCCCGACGCCAAGAACGTGATCTTCCTGAGCGCCGACGCCTTCGGCGTGCTGCCTCCCGTTTCCGTGCTGACCCCCGAACAGACCAAGTATTACTTCCTGTCCGGCTTCACCGCCAAGCTGGCCGGCACCGAGCGCGGCATCACCGAGCCCACCCCCACCTTCTCCGCCTGCTTCGGCCAGGCCTTCCTGGAATTGCATCCCACCAAGTACGCCGGATGGAAAAGAGCGGCGCGAAGGCCTACCTGGTCAACACCGGCTGGAACGGCACCGGCAAGCGTATCTCCATCAAGGATACCCGCGGCATCATCGACGCCATCCTGAACGGCGATATCCTCAAGGCCCCCACCAAGAAGATCCCCTACTTCAACTTTGAAGTGCCCACCGCTCTGCCCGGCGTTGATCCCGCCATCCTGGACCCCCGCGACACCTACGCCGATCCTTCCGTCTGGGAAGAAAAGGCCAAGGATCTGTCCGGCCGCTTCATCAAGAACTTCGTCAAGTACGAAGGCAACGAAGCGGGCAAGGCCCTGGTCGCCGCCGGCCCCCAGCTGTAATTCAATCTCAGTAAAAACCCAACGCCGCATGGATTCTTCCATGCGGCGTTTTGCTGCGTTTTCCCATTCGATTGAATGATTATTTTCCTTTTTCCTATTCGTAAGCAGCGCGTTTCTGGCGCAGGTTTTATTCCGCCCCCACCAGAGCAACGGCCACATCGTTCACGTTGGTACCCGTGGGGCCGGTCACGATCAGGCCTCCGGTTTTTTGCAGGGCGTGGTAAGCGTCATTCTCCCGCAAAACCGCGTCAATGGAAATTCCATGCTCCGTCAGTTCCCGGCAGGTATCGCCGTCCGCATAGCCGCCCGCCGCATCGGTGGGGCCGTCGGTGCCGTCGCTGCCCACGGAAAACACCGCCGCGTTGGGCAGGCCGCTGATACCGGCGGCAGCAGAAAGGGCGATTTCCTGGTTGCGTCCGCCCAGGCCGCGGCCCGTCAGCTTCACCACCGTTTCACCGCCCGCGATGAACGCCAGCGCTTTCCCGTCCGGGGCGTGGGTCCTGAGGATGGAAGAAAGGAAGCTGCCCGCTTCCTTAGCCTGACAGCACAGTTGATCGGTGAGCAAAATGGGTTCGTAGCCCAGCCGCTCGCATCCCTTGGCAGCGGCCGCGCACAGCTCTCGCACGCTGCCGTTGACCTGTGTATGCACGTTGTCCAGTACTTTCGGGGTTTCCACATCCAGCAGCTTCAGCGCGGCCTCGGACATGTTCAACCCGTACTTATCCTGGATGCGCCGAGCGTCCTCCGCCGTGGCACTATCGGGACAGGCTGGGCCGGAAGCGATCATATCCAATGGGTCGCCGAGAATATCGGACAATATCACCGCTTCCACATGCGCGGGCTGGCACAGCTGGGCAAACCGACCGCCCTTCACGGCGCTCAAACGCTTGCGGATGGTGTTGATTTCCACGATGTCCGCACCGCAGGACAGCAGCTGGCCGGTGATATCTTGCAATTCCTCCGCCGGCACCAGGGGCTTTTCAAACAGCGCGCTGCCGCCGCCGGATAACAGGAACAGCACCGTATCTTTGTCCGTCAGACCGGATACCAGCTCCAGCGCCGCCTGAGTGCCCCGAAAGGAATTTTCATCAGGCATGGGATGCCCAGCTTCAAAGCAGGAAAAATTGGCGATCGGGCCCATCACGTGACCATACTTGGTGACCACGACGCCGTTGTCAATCCGGCCGCCCAGGCAGCCGCTGGCCGCTTTGGCCATTTGCCACGCGGCTTTGCCCGCGGCCACCAGCAGCACCCGGCCCGTTAATTCCATGGACCTGAGCGCGCGCTGTACGGCGGCGTCGGGCTGCACTGCGGCAATGGCTTCCCGGATGATCTGATCGGCATGGTTTCTGAGCGTTTGGTTCATTGCGTTCCTCTCCTGGGATCAGGCCTGCCTACTTTCGGACGGTCCCCCTGCGGGGCTGTGGCATGGCGAATGATTCACAGTCATGTTGCAAAGGATGAAAAGCAAAGACGCCTATACGTTGATACGATTGTAGAGAAAGAATAGTATCAAGCAGAATCAGGCAGCCGTCGGTTTTGCAGCAGCGCCGTTTGAGCTGATTCGTCTGCGCGCTCACAGGTCGAAGATCCCGCCTTCCAGTGCGCTGCGGGCCGCCAGGATATATTTGCTGGTATCCAGGGGATCGACGCCGCGGCGTTCGGCCCGGGCGCCCAGCTCCAGCGGGCACTCCCGATAGCCGTGCAGGCGCACGCTCATGCCGCCGCGTCCGCCGGTGAGCTGGGCCAGGCGCGTGGGATAATCCATGCTGGCCGCCGCGGGCACAAGGGCGGTGACAGAGGCGAAGTCCTCCTCATTTTTGACCATCGCCACCTCGCCCCGCATAGCGTTCACATCGCTCATGATGCGGCCGGTATGCTCGGGCGGAACGCGGAACACAGTTCTCAGGATGGGCTCCAGCAGTACGCTGCCGCCCCGCTGCAGCCCGTCCTGAATGGCCCAGGGCGTGGCCACAATGAAGTCCAGGGGATGGGTGTGGAACTGATGATGGCTGCCGTCCACCAGGGTGATATCCACATCCGTTACCTGCCAGCCCAGCCGCCCCTGGGACAGCGCCAGGGGCAGCGCCTGTTCCACCTGATGCTGATACCGGGGCAGGATGGTTCGGCCCGGCACTTCCGAATGAAACCGCACGCCGCTTCCCCGGGGTCCCGGCTGAATCGCAAAGCGAAGGATGGCCCAGCAGGGCTTGGGCATGGTGTAGGCGCAAAAGCCCTCGGCGGGACGGGCGATAGTTTCCTTATAGATCACGGTGGGATTGGTGAACCGCGCGTCCAGGCCGAAGCGGGTCTTCAGCTCATCCTGGAGGATTTCCAGCTGAATCGCTCCCATAGCGTCGATATGCAGCTCCCCCGTGTCGCGCACGAAGCGGGTTTGCAGCAGCGGGTCTTCATCAGCCAGCGCTTCGCAGGCGGCGCCCAGCTCCTTCTGCTTCTGCGGGTCGCTGGGTTCCACGCGAACCGTCGTCAGCGGCGTCCGCAGCGCGCCGGCCCGCACCTTGCGAGGCGCGAGGGAGGGATCGCCGATGAACTGGCCGACCTTCATCGGCCCCGTTCCATACAGCACGCCGATTTCCCCGGCGCACAGCGCGCCCGTATCCGCGCCGTCCACACCGCGGATCTGGGTGATCTTGCTCTGTACGGCGCTCCTCTCCCCCGTCAGCGGGTCAAAGCGGCCCGGCAAAACAATGGCCGCGCGGTTCTCCAGCCGCCCGCCGTACAGCCTCACCCACAGGCCCCGGCCCAGCATCCGGTCATGAGCGACAGCAAACGCCACCCCGCACAGGGCCGTCTGGGCGGTATCCGGCGGCGGCAGGAAATCCACCATCCCATCGAGCACCGCCTCGATACCCTGGCCCCGCAGCGCCGACCCGGTCAGCACGGGAAACACTTCTCCCCGTTTCGCCAGGCCGCAAAGCCGCCGCCATACCTCCGCGTCCGGAATACGATCCCCCGCCAGATACCGCTCCATCAGTTCCTCATCCGCGTCGCACACGGTTTCCCGCAGCTCGTCGGGATCGGAAACACGGGCTGCCCGGCCGGTCAGGCGCCGCCGGAGCTGGGCCGTGACGCGGGCGGCATCCGCGCCTTCCCGGTCCATTTTATTGATGAAAAAGAAAGCGGGCATGTTCTGTGCGCGCAAGGCTTCAAACAGCAGCTCAGTCTGGGGCTGCACCCCTTCCACGCCGCTGACAACGATCACCGCGCCGTCCAGCGCCCACAGGGAGCGTTCGATCTCCGCCGAAAAATCCGTGTGGCCGGGGGTGTCGATCAGGTTGATTTCCGTTTCCCGCCAGCTCAGCCGCACACAGCTGGCCCGGACCGATATGCCGCGCCGCCTTTCCACGGGCAGGCTGTCCGTGTGGGCGGTGCCCGCGTCCACGCTGCCCGCGCTGCGAATCGCCCCGGCCTTTAAAAGCAGCTGCTCCGACAGCGTCGTTTTCCCTGCGTCCACGTGGGCGAAAATGCCAATATTCCGCATGGTCCAATCTCCTGACACTGGTCCGCTGAAAAATGCTTAACAGCGTTGTTCTCAAGGGTGAATCAACATGAGCAAAGAGAGAGATGGGGGGCCCAGCGCGTTTTCATGTTTTGAGGGCCTCGCCATTTTCATTGCCAAATAACAGACCCGTATGGTTCTCAGGAACATTATACAACATTCTTTTCCGTTTGGGGAGCTTTTTTTCTGTGCCTCCACTGCGTCAGGTGATCGCGGTCGAAATTTGTCTATGTTCAGGAAAAAACGCCTGTCCGCATTCAGCAGGCAGGCGGGAATAAGGCAGGGCAGAAAGCCTATGTCATCCCGAGAGAAGTGGAGCGAGAGAGAAACAAAGGGCGATGAGTATGGACATGATCCTGATCCCGTCTTTTCCGACGAAGATCACAGTTGCAGAATCAGCCGCCCTTCGTAATAACCGTCCGAAATACGGGGATCATCGTTCCATACATGGCCCAGCTTTCGGATCAGGTTCCGCGCCCGGGAAAAGAATTCCGGCGTGTCCAGGGTAGAGGCGACCATATCTGACGGGAAGCAGCCCTTTACCTCGGTGGCCTTGGTGTGGTCGCCGTGGTTGGGCCATTGCAGCGCCGCCCGGGTCATCACCGAGCGCATCCACGGGGATACCACCCTGCCCAAGCGCATCCTGCTGCCCTCCACGCTCGTTGAGCGCGACTCGGTATAATTGCCCTGTTTGGAACGCCTGGGCCTTTCCATCTCTATCAGGCCGCTTTTGCGCGCAAAAAAGGCATTGATCCCAGCGGAATCAACGCCCTTCGTCCTCAGCGTCTGCCGTCAGTTTTCCTGAAAAATCATAGGCAGGAAATCGTGGATGCACCTGCGCCACACGCCCCAGTCGTGACCGCCGGGGTAGGTGCGGCGGATCATATCCACGCCCTTTTCCTGAACCAGCCTGTCCTCCTCCAGGAAGGTTTCAAAGAACTGATCGCCCGTCCCCATGGCGCGGAAGAACACGCGGAAAGCCTCCTGGAACCTGGCCTTGTCGTCCAGCAGCGCCAGGTGATCGTTGTTCCCGTCCCGGATGGCGCGGAGGAAGCCGCTGAACAGGCCCGCGTAGCCAAACAGCTCCGGATGCGTCAGGGTCACCAGGCTGGTCTGGAAGCTGCCCATGCTCAGGCCTGCCATGGCCCGGTGCCATTTATCCGTCAGGACGGGATAACGGGCTTCAATGAACGGGATCAGGTCGGCCAGCAGCACCCGGGGGAACAGCATCCTGCCCTGGTGAATATCGTCGCCCTGGGTCATGCCGTTGCCCATCACGATCAGCATGTCCTTCATTTTTCCTTCGTGCAGCAGCCGGTCCGCAATGCGGCCCACGTGGCCCTGATACACCCAGCCCGTTTCATTTTCCCCATAGCCATGCTGCAAATACAGCACGGGATATTGCCGGTCCGGGTCATAGGACGGCGGGGTGTACACCAGGCAGACTTCCGTTTTGCCGGTAACGGTCGAGGGATAATAGTGGCGGGTCACAGCGCCGTGGGGAATGCCCTCCAGCGCGCCCCACTCTTCCTCGCCGGGCACGGGCACATCCAGGAAGTTCATCGGGCGGCAGCAGCCGTAGCCGATGGGCAGATAGGGGCTGAGCACGTCGTTGCCGTCGATCTTGAGGAAGAAATACTGGAAGCCCCGGCCCAGATCCACCGTGCCTTCCCACATGCCGTCCGCCGCTTTCCTCAGCGGGTGCATCCGCCCGAACTGATCCAGCGCCACTTCCCGCGCGCCGGGCGCCTGCAGGCGGATGAACACCGTGCCGTCCGGCAGCAGCTCATAGCCCTGATCGCCGTCGCGGCTGGGTTCTCCGTAGTAAGGGTCGAAGGATACGGCGGTGTCCAAGGGCCATACTTTTTTCATGCGAATCGCTCCTTTTTGTCGTTTTACGGTTGTTTCTTGCATCCATTATAAAGCGGTGCAAACGGGAAGTCAATGCCGTTGGCCGTAAATACAAAGACACATTCCGCTTTTGCAAAGGAGAAAAACCATGTCTGAACCCATCCTGGACATCCTGATCCGCTTTAACGGCCCCATCGTCCGCCTCACCGACGGTTCCGTCGTCATGATCCCATTTTGCGGCAAAGCGTCCGGTCCGATCTTTACCGGCATTGTGGAGCCCTGCGGCGTAGACACCCAGATTTGCGGCCATCTCTCCGCCCGGTATATGCTCACGGGGAAGGACAGCGCCGGGGCCGACTGCCATATCTATGTGGAAAACAACGGCGATTCGCTGGACCGCACAGTGCCGGCCTTTCATACCGACAGCGAAGCCCTGCGCGGCGTTCTGGAGGCCGGCTCTTTTTACGGAAAAGGAAGCGAGGAAGCCGACGGGCTGCATATCAGATTCTACGCCGAATAGCGCCGCCTTCCACAGAAGGAGGGCGATCACAAAAAAGCGTGAAGCAATCTTCACGCTTTTTTATGTGCGTCCCCGTACCCGCCCTCGTTTCGCAGTCCATATCCGGTAGTACACGATACCTGATGATCATACGGTTGTGCGCGATCCGGGCATAACGATCCTCGGGGCCACGAACCCCTTCCCGCCCACGGATTCTGACACTTGCAACGTAAAGCGGTTGCCGCTTGATATGCGCGTCTGCGAAACTACCAACGCCTGTTATGGCTTTTCGATCAGCTTGGTTTTCCAGTTGGTTTCCTGCAGCAGGTTATCCAGCCTGCGTGCCTCCTTGGCCGCCTGATCCACGATCTTCTGCAGTTCAGACGCTTTCATCAGCGCCTTCACCTTGATTTCAGTTCCCCGGGCGCGTTCGGTGCTCCCGCCCGAGCTGTACACCAGGTCTCTGTACGCGGACACCCGAAGCAACTGCGTGTCTTTCCTGGCGATGATTTCCGTCAGCGTCATGCCGTTGACCCGCGTTTTGCAGTTGGTCATGTTGATGGCTGCCATGAGATATTCCAGCCGGGCGATGGCCTCTTCCAATTCTTTCAGCAGCTCAACTGGATTCTCCGGGGGCTCCTCCCCCTCCTGCACCAACAGCGCATGGTCAAGTCTTCTGCGCAGCTCCTCTATTTTTCTGTTCAGATCCGCTCTTTCCTGCAATGCTTCCGCCAGTTTCAAGCCGGTTCCGCTCCTTCCTTGCATAGATGCTTATTTCACAAAATCAATTCACGGTTTCGCCCGTCAGGGTCTTCCAGGCGTTGCGCAGCATCACCTGATTATTGACACCGTAGTTGGGGTCGTTCTTCCGGGCCTCGGCCATATCCCGCAGGAAGTGGACGCACAGATGGCCGCCGAAGCCGTTGTCGTTGATGGAGCCGTAAAGATGCGGCCGGTTGTGCATGGTGGCCATGGTCCACTGTCCGCTGGGCAGCATCACGTAGACGGGATGAATCGTCCAGGACGTGTCGCCGAAGGAGCGGTTCATGATCTGCGTATCGCGCCAGGTGGCGGGCTGGCTGTCGGCATGACGGCCCAGGGAATAAAAGACCAGCTTCCAGCCCAGGCCGGTATTCGGGTCATAGACGGTGAAGGTCTGCCCGGCGCGCACGTTGGGCTTGATATCCTCCTGCCAGCGCAGCAGCTTCATTTGGCTGACTGTCGGGGCGGCCATGCGGCCTTCCCCTTCCGGCAGCGCCGCCACATAGGTGGAGTACGGCTTGCCCCCGCCGCCATGCAGGATTTGACGGGTGAGCGCGTCGGCGATGCCGCTGATCACCAGGCCGTTTCGCTGCTGGAAGGCGACCACGGCATTGTGGGTCTTTTCGTCGTATTCGCCGGTGACGGTCACGGGATAGCCCAGCGTCTTTAAGTCCGTCTGAATCTTCCTAACGTCGCTGCCGGTCTGGTCGATGCGCACGGTGCTGTATTGAAGCGGAGCCGCTCCAGCCCGGCGGGCGCTGTCGCTTTTGAGCACCTGGAAGGTCTGGCTGCCCGCGTTGCCGTCGGCGTCCAGGCCGTTCTGCTGCTGGAACGCTTTCACGGCGGCGAAGGTCGTGTCATCATAAATGTTGTTCACGCTTACCGTGTAGCCCAGCTCCATCAGCCGGCTCTGCACCCATGCCACGTCCGAGCCGGACATGCCTTTTTTCAGGATACGGGTGAAAGCGGAGGGATCGTCGTCCTCGGCCTGGGTCTTTCCGGCGGAGGCGCCCAGGAAGGTCAGGTATTTGCTCATCACGTATCCGCGGTTGCCCTGATAACTGATTTCGCTCCAATCCGCGCCGCGGCTGATCACCGTCACGGACGAGGCGTTGGGCATCAGCAGGATCACGCGGGCAGAGGAGGAAGGCTGCTCCCGCAGGTTCAGCGTACCGCCCGAGGTGGTGACGAGCGCTTGGGTGACCGCGCCGGAAGAAGCCGGGGCCTGAGTCGGCACGGCAGTCGGCGCAAGGGTAGGCGCAACAGTCTGCGCATCGGCAAAGCGCAGGAACGAGGTCATGGCATAGCCCTGCATCCCGTTATAGACCACCATGCACCAGACCGTGCCCCGGGACAGGACGGTGACCGCGGAACCGTAGGGAATGGCGGCGATCACCCGTGCGTTGTCGGCGGGGCTTTGGCGCAGGTTCAGGCTGCCGCCGGGGGTGGTCACCCAGGCCGTGACCGCGTTGGAAACCACCGGCACATAGGTGTTGACAGGCAGGCTCGTCGGCGCGGCAGTGGGATAGGGAATATAGGGAACGGCAGTGGGATAAATGTAGGGCACAGCGGTCGGCTGGCTGACCCCAAAGGAAAGATACCGGGTCATGACGTAGCCGGTCAGGTAGCTGTAGCGTATCTGGCACCAAACAGTGCCCCGGGCTGTGACCGTGACCCAGGTCCCATAGGGTACCGTGGCTATTACGCGGGCCTGGCTGTCCGGACTTTCGCGCAGGTTCAGGCTGCCGCCCGTGGTAGTCACCATGGCCTGGGTGTTTTCAGCGTACATGGGCTGCTGGGTCGCTGTGGGCTGGGGCGCGGCGGTCATGACCGGCTGCGGCCGGGCCGTACCGAAGGAAAGGTACTTGGTCATCACATAGCCTGCCGTGCCGTTGTAGATCACAGAGCTCCAGGTGCTGCCGCGGCTCACCACGATCATCATATCGCCGTAGGGCACGGTGGTCAGCACCTTCGCAGAGGAGGAAGGGCCGTTCCGCAGATTCAGGCTGCCGCTGGGCGTGGCCACCGTGGCGGTAAGCGCGGCGGAGGAGCTGCCAGCGGGCAGGTTCGCCGCAGGCGCGGCGGTGGGCTGCGGGGCGACCGTTCCGTAATCACCCGGCGCGTAGGCCGGTGCCAGGGCATACAGCAGCGTCAGCGTTTTATCTCCGGCCACACCGTCAATGGCGAGGCCGTATTGGCGCTGGAACTGCTTGACGGCGCTCTGGGTGCCCATGCCGTATTTGCCGTCGGTTTTCAGGTTATAACCCAGTGACGCGAGGGCCAGCTGCATGTTCAGCACCTGCGGGTTTTCCATTCCGCGTTCCAGCTTGGCGTAGGCGGCGAACCCGGAAGGCGGCGGGAGCAGCAGCGCGAGCGCGATCAAAAAAGCGGCGCAGCGGCGGGAAAAGTGTTTCAAGGCGTTTCGCCTCCTTGCGTGTGAATTGCGTTTCGTTCGGGACTATGATAGCATAACCTGTCGAAAAAGTAAACGAAACAAGGGCAAGTGTTACAAATTGGCACGGCTGGCAGGGCGCGCGGGGATGGGAAAAGGGCGCCTTGAATCAGTATTTCAGTTCCAAGTTCTAAGCAAAATAGTCCTCCATCATCAATCTACCGTTATGCGTTGAATTATATCAGCTTAGAACTTGGAACTGTCAGTGACTGAAAGCGCCTTCCCCTCTTTTGCCAAACCAATCAAATTATGAAATCTTTTTATCAATTTGGAAATAGGAATGGTCATTTCCCATATTTTATGTTATGATAGATGACGATTGATTGAAAGCGCTTTCGCGCCGTGATTTTGCATTTCAGGAAGGAGCAACCCATTTTTATGAGCCAGCTGTTCCCGATGGAAGAGGCCCTGATCTCCTCCTTATTCAGCGACGAAACAGAATTATTCCGCACCCCCGCCGAGCCGGAGGTGGGCGATAAGGTTATTATCCGGCTGCGTATTTTAAAAGATATGAAAGCCCAGGTGACGCTGCTGACGGGGTATCCCACGCTGGTGGTGCCGATGCGGAAATACAAGACCGACGCCTGCTTTGACTGGTACGACACCGAGCTGACCTGCAAGGACGAATCCTCCGTTTTTTATTCCTTCCTGATTGCCTGGAAGGGCAAATATATCCACTATCGCCGCACCGGCGCATCCTATACCGATTCCGTGCCCTTTCCCGATCCGGCTCACTCCTTCCGCCTGATTCCGGGGTTCCATGTGCCCGCCTGGTCAAAGGGCGCGGTGCAGTACCAGATTTTTACCGACCGCTTCCGCAACGGCAATTCCTTCAATGACGTGCGCGACCGCGAGTATTACTATTCCGGAGGCTATATCCGCCACGCGGAAAACTGGCATCAGCTGCCCCAGATCGGCGATTACCGGGTGTTCTACGGCGGCGACCTGGTGGGCGTGCAGGAAAAGCTGGATTACCTGCAAAGTCTGGGCGTGGAGGCGATTTATTTCAACCCCATTTTCGTGTCCCCCTCCACCCATAAGTACGACACCCAGGACTACGACCACGTGGACCCGCACTTCACCGTGATCACCAACGACGCGGAGCATCCCCTGCAAAAGAACGAGCACAAAAATGTCCACGCCAAGCAGTACATCCTGCGCACGACGGACGAAAAGAACCTGGCGGAAAGCGACGCCTGGTTCGCCCGGTTCTGCCGCGAGCTGCACCGCCGGGGCATGAAGATCATCCTGGACGGCGTGTTCAACCACTGCGCTTCCTTCCACAAATGGATGGACAGGGAGGGCATCTACGAGCAGTATGGAGGCTATCAGCCCGGCGCTTATGACAATCCCAAGAGTCCCTACCGCAACTATTTCCAGTTTAAGGACCGCAAGGATTACGACAGCTGGTGGGGCGTGGAAACGCTGCCCAAGCTGAACTACGAGGGCAGCCGCGAATTGTGCGAGGAAATCTTCAGGATCGCCGAAAAGTGGGCCCGACCGCCCTATTCCATCGACGGCTGGCGGCTGGACGTGGCGGCCGACCTGGGCCACAGCCGGGAATTCAACCACCTGTTCTGGAAGGAATTCCGCCGCCGGGTCAAGGCGGTGAACCCCAATGTGCTCATCATCGCCGAGCATTACGGCGACCCCGCCGAATGGCTGCGGGGCGACGAATGGGATTCCGTGATGAACTACGACGCGTTCATGGAGCCCGTCACCTATTTCCTCACCGGAATGGAAAAGCATTCTGATTCCCGGCGGGACGATCTGTACCAGAACGGCGACGCGTTCTTTGGCATCATGCGGGAAAACATGAGCCATATGCCCACGCCGAGCATTCTGTGCGCCATGAACGAATTGAGCAACCACGACCACAGCCGCTTCCTCACCCGCACCAACGGCCGGGTGGGACGGCTGCAAAGCGCGGGCAGCGGCGCGGCGTCGGAGGGCGTGAACCTGGGCGTGTTCCGGGCGGCGGTGCTGATGCAGATGACCTGGCCCGGTGCGCCGACGATCTACTACGGCGACGAGGCGGGGCAGGTGGGCTGGACCGACCCGGACAACCGCCGTACCTATCCCTGGGGCCACGAGGACCAGGGCCTGATCGACCTGCATAAATCCCTGGCCCGGCTGCGCCGCAACCGGCCCGTGCTGAAAAACGGCAGCTTCAAGCCCCTTTGCTCCGGTTATGGCTTTATCTCCTACGCCCGCTTCGACGAGGATCACTGCCTGGCCATCGCCGTCAACAACCTGGACGACGCTCAGGTGATTTCCATTCCCCTGCGGGACGTGGGCGTGCCGGACGGAACGCGGGTGTTCCAGGTGTTTGGCACCAGCGAAACGGGCTACGACACCGTTCCGCGGGCTGTGGGCTTTGTGAAGGAAGGCAAGCTGCTCTGCCGCCTGATGGGCAAAACCGCCGCCGTCCTCGCGCCGCTGGTATGATGCGGAGTTCCAAGTTCTTAGTTCTAAGCTGATCTTGACCAACCATCCTGCAAACGCGATTTTATCAGAGTATTTTGCTTAAAACTTAAGTAAATACTGATTTAATCATTCCATGCAGATATTATACGGCTTTATCGTAGGGGCGGATATGATCCGCCCGCGTTGCAGAATGACGTGAACGTGCGAAATGCAGAGCGTGTAAAGATTTACTGAACTTACATTGTTGCATTCCTGCGGGTGAGTTCACCTCATCCGAGCCGCGCGAAATCGCTTGACTTTTCTCTCCATCTTGATTCCGCGCGGCCCACCTTCCCCTCCGAGGGGAAGACTTTGGGGAAATGTTTCATAGCGTTAAATTCCCTTGGTTCAATATGCCAATAATATCCGCACACGCTTATTTGGAGGGCTGACCATGGATACCGATCTGTTTCCGCATACTGTCCGGGAAACGAAAACGCCCTTTGGCACCGCCGCGCTGTGGTGGATGGGGCAGATGGGCCTGTGGGTGAAGCTGGGCGACACCGTGCTCAGCATCGACTACTTCGCCAGTGATCGGGAGGACCGCCGGGTACCGCCGCCCGTACCGGCGGAGCAGGTGCGCGGCATCGACGCTTTCCTGGGCACCCATGACCACCTGGATCACATCGACCACGAGGCGTGGCAGGTATGGGCGAAGGCCTGCCCCAAAGCGCTGTTTGTTTTCCCCGCGCTGCATACCGAAGCCGTGACCGCGGACGGCATCGTGCCGGAGCGTCAGCGTGGCATGGCGGAGGGAAGTACCTGCACAATCGGCGGTGTGACCATCCGCGCCATCGCCGCCGCCCATGAATTCCTGCACCCCGACCCGGCAACCGGCCTGCACCCCTGCCTGCAATACATCATCGAGGGCAACGGCGTGCGCCTGTATCACGCGGGCGACACCCTGCGCTACGAAGGCATGCTGGGCAAGCTCCAGGCCATGGGCCACATCGATTGCGCCTTGCTGCCCATCAACGGCCGGGACGGCGCGCGTTACCGCCGGGACTGCATCGGCAACATGACCTTCCAGGAGGCTGCCGACCTGGCAGGCGAGCTTCGGCCCGGCCTGGTGATCCCGGGCCACTGGGACATGTTCGCCGGGAACCCCGGCGATCCCGCCGCCTTCGCCGATTACCTGGACGCCAAGTATCCGGGGCTCCCCTGCCGCATCCCGGCGCTTGGGGAAACGATCCTGATTCACGCGGACTGACAGAAAGGAAGACTGCCATGAAATACGCATTGGTTACGGGCTGCGACCATGGCGTCGGCCTGGCGCTGGCGGAACAGCTGGTCGGACGCGGATATGCCGTGGCGGCCTGCCGATTGGACGAAAATGAAAAGCAAATCGACGCGCTGGCCGAAAAGTATCCGTCCAGCGTGACGATTCTCTCCCTGAACATCGCAAGCGACGTCAGCGTAAAGGACGCCGCTGCCGCCTTTCCCTTTCCCGCGCTGGATCTGCTCATCAACAACGCGGGCATCCTGGGCCACATGGAAGACGGTCCCGACGGCCCGCTGGACTTTGACCTGATGCAGCGGGTGATGAACGTGAACGCCTTCGGAGCGCTGCGGGTGACCACGGCGTTTCTGCCCCTCCTGCGGAAGGGGACGGAAAAAACGGTGGTGAACATTTCCTCCGAGGCGGGCAGCATTCAGGACTGTGAGCGCGTGGGCTGGTTCGGATACTGCATGAGCAAGGCGGCCAACAACATGCATGGCGCGCTGCTCCACAACACCCTGCGGCAGGAGGGCGGCCACGTGTTCCAAATCCATCCCGGCCATGTGGCGACTTACATGCGGGGCCACCTGGATACGACCGCCCGCATCACCCCGGAGGTTTCGGCGGCGGGCATCCTGAAAACCGTGCTGGATACGTGGCATCCGGTGCTGGAGCGTCCCCTCTATCTGGATTATCAGGGAAAGGAGCTGCCATGGTAATGAAAGCATTGGTGATCGGAACCTACGTGAACCCACCCTACCATCCGTTTCAGCAAGTGGACGAGGTATTGACGGGCCTGCTCGGGCCGGATACCCTGGTGACGGATGATTTTTCCCGCATCCTGACGATGGAGCAGGAGGGATATACCCTGTGCGTCAGCTATATCGACCGCTTTGATATGCCGCTGCCCGACGGCGTGGCGGACGCGCTTGTGTCCTTTGTGCAGCACGGCGGCGGGCTGGTTTGCCTGCACAACGGCATTTCCCTGCAAACGGACGAACGGCTGTTCCACCTGATCGGCGGGAAATTTATCGGCCACCCGCCGCAGACCGAGCTTGCCTTTTCCGCCTGTCCCGAAGGCTTCCTCGGCGGCATGGCAGGCTTTTCGATGTCCGAAGAACCCTATCAGTTTGAAATGTCCGGCGACGAGGTGCTCCCGCTGTTGACCTACCAATACAACGGAAAAGCCTATCCCGGCGGCTGGTGCCGCACGGAGGGGAAAGGCCGCGTCGTATTTCTGACGCCAGGCCACAGCATCGCTTCCTTCCGCTGCGGACCCTATCTGGACATGATCCAAAAAAGCGCGGAATGGGCCTGCCCGCGGTAAGCAAAAAGCCTTTACAGAGAGGAACACCCTTCTGTAAAGGCTTTTTCTTTACGGAACCATGATCTGCTCGGAGAGGCCGAAGCCGCTCATGCTGCCAACGCTCCGGGTGCTGTTGGCGGAATGGTTGATCTTTTTGCCCATGAACATCAGGCAGGCCGTGCCGCCGCCGTCCAGGTTGATGGCCTCCTGCACGCCGTGCTCCTTCATGTTGTCGGCCAGCCAGTTGAGATATACGCCCTTGGAGCGGCTGTCCGCCATGCGGCCCTCCACACAGAGGACGTAGTAATGCCAAGGTTCGATCATGCCCATGGCCAGGCGCGGCTCCCGGTAGGAATAGTATTCGTCCCGCAGCATGTATTCGCTCAGTTCCCCGTCCCGCAGCAGGGTCGGGCCGAAGGCATAGGTGCTCACCGCGCCCATGTCCAGGTATTCCTGGGCGGTGTGAGCGGCGGCGGGATAGGTTTTCATGCTGCCGTCGGAGAACACGGCCAGTACGTCCAGATTCGGGAAGGATTCCCGGCTCCAGGTTTTGTCATAGAGGATCTGCCGGCCGCGGATGATGATCCCCGGCGGGATGCCCTTGTCCTTCTCGTTGATGCGGAAGCCGAAATGGTCGTCGTTGAAGGCCAGCACCAGGCCGTACTTCTCCACGAACTTGGCGGGCTGGATCATGGCCGTGCCGGGGTTCTTCGTGCCGTTGACATAGGACAGCAGGGGGGATTCCGGACTGGCATGCACGTCGGCCTCGTACCAGGTGAGCACCGCCTTTTTGTCCTCGTACCGCCGCAGAACGATGGACAGGGAGGAGGTGACGTAAATCCACACGCCCTCATCCTCGTCCACATACACATATTCGTCGGTGTCCGTTTCATCGGAGAGGAAGCCTTCTTCGTTCAGCGGCGGCATGAGGGCGCTGATATCCAGCGGAGGCTTGGGCGTGGGCGGCACAGAGGAGGGCCGAGGCGCGGACTTCGTTTTCACCGCGTTGCCGGAATAAACCAGGGCCTGCAGGATGGGGTCGGCCTCCCCCGTTTCGGGCAGGCCGTTGGCCTTCTGCAATTGCCTGACCCGGTTGGCGGTGACTTCGTTGTATTCGTCGCTCAGGTTCTCCGTGTTGAAATAGCCCAGCCAGTACATGGCTTTTTTCAGCTTCTGCACCGCTTCGCCGGTCATGCCCTCGGTCAGCGTTTCGTACCCGGAGGTATCGTAGGGAAAGGGCGTGGGTTCCGGGGTGGCGGTAGGCACGGGCGTCGGCGGCGGAACGGGAGAGGGCGACGGCGCGGTGTCCGTGCCGATGGCGCTGCCGGAGAACACCAATTCCTGCAGGGCCGCGTCGGCGATGCCGGTTTGCCTGAGACCGTTGTTCTTTTGCAGCTTCTTGACCCGCTCGGCGGTGGTGGCGGTATAGGTGCCGTCCAGATCCTCGGTGCTGAAATAGCCCAGCCAGAACATGGCTTTCTTGAACCGCTGCACGTCCTCACCCTTGGAGCCATATTTCAGCTCCCGGTATTCCTCGGAAAACGCGGGCGTTATAAAGCCGCAAAGCAGCAGGGCGCAAAGCCCTGCTGCTATCATTTTTTTCACAATATGCTTACCGCGCATTCTTGACTTGGCTCCAGAAGGAATTGTAGATGGTGAGGAAGTTGTCGGGAATGTCGTGGAAGAATTCGCAGCGGTCGATCACTTCCTGGGAAGGATTGATGGTGGGGTTCTCGGTGTAGTCCTCGCCCATCAGCTCGATGGCCGCGGCGTTGGGGGAAGAATACCAGATGTATTCGCAGTTCATCTTG